>NZ_JBLWEX010000282.1:0-32817 GCF_048323875.1 Yersinia sp. LJYL362 | reverse complement strand
TTTTCTTGTTCTATGCCGGTATGGAGATGAATGCCATCCATGTTAAAGATGTGGATAACCCGAATAGAAACTATCCCATTGCTATTATGTTGTCCGCGGTGGGGACGGTACTTATTTTCGTATTAGGGACTCTGGCAATTGCCTTTATTATTCCACAATCTGAAATTAGCCTGACGCAAAGCCTGCTGGTGGCTTACGATGATATGTTCAAGTGGGCGCATTTGGAATGGTTGGGGCCAGTGGTTGCTTTTGCATTGGCTATTGGCGTGCTGGCGGGGGTGGTGACCTGGGTTGCTGGCCCATCTTCAGGTTTGTTGGTAGTGGCGAAAGCGGGTTATTTGCCACGCTGGTGGCAACATACCAATAAAAATGGCATGGCGACTCATATTCTGCTGCTACAGGCTTTGCTGGTTTCCTTGTTGGCAATACTGTTTGTGGTATTACCTTCGGTGCAGGCGGCGTATCAGATAATGAGTCAGATGACGGTTATCCTGTATCTCATCATGTATATGCTGATGTTCAGTTCGGCTATTTATCTGCGCTACAGTCAGCCGAATCGTCCGCGACCGTATCATATTCCCGGTGGGGCAATCGGCATGTGGATTATTGGTGGCGCGGGGCTTATTGGCTCAATTCTGGCTTTCGTATTCAGCTTTATTCCTCCCAGCCAAATCTCGGTGGGCAGCCCAACAGAATATGTCGGTATTCTGATCGCCACCACACTGTTCTTTGTCATATTGCCATTCTTGATTTATATCGTTCGCAAACCTCACTGGCGTGATGCTAATAGCGATTTCGCTCCCTTTACCTGGCAGGCGGAAAAGGGGCATCCAGGGATTCCGAGTACCTCGGCGATACATACCAATGACGTCACTGCGGCGGCTGTAAAAGCACCAAAAAGCTAACGTCCTTCCTCTTCATACAGGGCGGCTTCGGCCCCCTGCTCAATAATATTTAGTGTTGGAGTCAGTGTTATGACTATTGACCTAGCTCGCTTGAATCACGTTGTTAAGGATAGTTATTCACAATATTCCACCCTCGCCGGAGGGGAGAATGCCAGCTACATTCCTTATCTGGCCAGTGTTCCCAGTCAGCTTGCTGGGTTGGCCATTGTCACGATTGATGGCGATATTATTTCGCAAGGTGATGCTGATTTTCGTTTTGCTTTAGAGTCTATTTCGAAAGTGTGCTCTCTCGCCTTGGCATTAGAAGATATTGGCCCACAGGCCGTACAAGAAAAAATAGGTGCAGATCCCACGGGTTTACCTTTTAACTCGGTCATTGCGTTGGAACTGCATAATGGTAAGCCCTTGTCGCCGTTGGTTAATGCGGGAGCGATGTCGACAGTCAGTGCGATTAAGGCGAGCAGCCGTGAAGAGCGCTGGGCGCGGATTCTGGACATGCAACAGCAACTGGCAGGTGCGCCGATTGCACTTTCGGATGAAGTTAACCATTCAGAACAAACCACTAATTTTCATAATCGCGCCATTGCCTGGCTGCTTTATTCGGCTCAGACCATGTATTGCGACCCGATGGAAGCTTGTGACGTATACACTCGTCAGTGTTCAACATTGCTCAATACTATTGAACTGGCCACGATGGGGGCAACCTTTGCGGCGGCGGGAGTCAACCCTGTGACTAAAAAACAGGTACTGACGGCCAGCAATACGCCCTTTATTTTGGCAGAAATGACCATGGAAGGGATGTATGGCAGCTCTGGAGATTGGGCATACACGGTAGGATTACCGGGTAAAAGCGGTGTCGGTGGCGGAATCTTGGCAGTAGTGCCGGGTGTGATGGGCATTGCAGCATTTTCACCGCCCCTTGACCCGGTAGGCAATAGTGTCCGCGGCCAAAAAATGGTGGCATCAGTGGCGCAACAGTTGGGATATAACCTATATAAAGGTTCGCTTTAATCTCGGTTAGCGGCCCTGCTGTGTGGCAGGGCCAAATCAAACATCGCCACTAGCTTAAATCAATATCTTTATGCCCGAAAAACCACGTCAGAATAAAGCCCGCAGCATATGAGATGAGTAAACCCGCCACGTAAACCAGCATTCCGGCGAAAATCCCTTGGGCTGAAGTCATTAGCGGAATAGACACCAATCCCGATGGGCCAAACACTGTATTCAAGCCAACCGGCAGCCCCAACCAGGCAACCAAACCGATAAGGGGTTCTACGCCGGAATCCCAGATTTTTCCGGCAACAGAAATTATGCCATGCTGAGTAGCTTTATACCGTCAGATCACAATTGGCCATCAGGGGATATATGTCTGTGCAACGTTTTCCGGGTTATCCCCATTTCATGACATAAAGTATTGACTTTTGTCTCTGAACATCCCATTGGTGCCATGCCAGTCGGTCTAGTGTAGGCGAACCTATGATTTGACGGCACTGATAATTTCCCTCATGTCATCATAAAATAGCCAACAAATATTGATATTTTTCATATAGGTTGTGTAGTTGCTCACAGAACAATCCTTAATGTTAATTATCAATTAATATTGTTGTTATTTAATTAATATTGTTATTATTTAATTAAGCCAATGTTCTTATATTGGTGAGTGTAAATATAGTTTTATTGAATTTAAATGAGGAATTAAATTATGAGCTATAGAATCATAAAAAATTTGTTAGTCCCGTTGTTATTTCTGTTTAGCCCCTTAAGTCATGCGGTTGTAGCCGGTGGGATTGTTTCGGTAAAGCATTCATGGCCTGCCGACTCAGAGTTTAATAAATTATCTTTCTTTCAGCAGATAAGTAACGATGGCGGAACAGGCTCCAAATACTACTGGGCAAATCAGTTTCATTTCAAAAATGGAGATGGTGGGTATATTGGTTTACAAAACCGGGGCGATGGAGTTCATGCCTTTAATTACTCTATCTGGAAGGCAAAAGGATGGAAGAGTGGTGTGTGTAGTCACTTCGATCACGAAGGTTCTGGAGTACAATGCCAGATTGTTGTGCCGTGGAAAACTGGGCATCAGTACAAATTAGATGTTTCCAAAAATGGAAATCTGGTTACAGGGGTAGTGACCGATCTGATGGATGGTACAGCTACAACGGTTGGCGTTATCGAAATTCCAGATACATTCGGCAAGCTATACTCATCTTCCGGTTTTGTTGAAGAGTATTCCCAAGGGAATGGTCAGCTTTCTTCCTGTTATGTGATGGGTGCTCAAAGCTCAATCTTTCTGAACCCAATAGGCGATGACAAAACAAAGGCAGGGCAGAGTTCCTATACCTATGGAAATTGCAATGATCCTTATGTGGTAAAAGCTGCATGTAATGGTGATGCATGCATCAATACCATAAGCAATCTTCGTGCGATGGCCTCCCCAAATGCTCCTATAGTATCGATTGTCAACAATAACGACTTGACCGCAGAGACCATATCTAACGCTTTGAACCAAGTCGACTTGGTAGCTATTCGCTCTCGGGATGGTAATTGGGCACCAAATATCTATTTCCCGGAGCCTAACAATCTAAAATGGAAATCAATATTTGTGGACCATCGTGCTGGTTACAGTTCATCAGTTCATGTAAATGGTTCTATTACGAAGTTAAACAAGGGCCAACACATAATGTATATGTCTGATGGTAGCAGCTGGAAAGTTATTAACCCTACCTAAGATTGTTTCCCCTTAATACTGCCAACGCTTCTGTTTCAAACAGTAAGGTTGGTGGTATTATTCTCACTACATGCATAAAATATGTAATCCCCGTTACTAAAAAACTATCCAGTACCATTAAATCCAGATTTAACAAAGCCAATTGTAAACGATCTGCGCACCGTCAATGTAACTGCGCACCATAATGACGCACGCGGCTTCGAACTCTCCAGAACTGATATAGATAAATTTTTTGGAATTTTAGTTAATACAGGCAGCGTCACAACAAGCAGAATTACTTCAGCAGTAAACCTAATCTTTAAAGCCATTGACGGTTCAGTGTGGATAAATATGCTATCCATTCGCGATCACTGGCTGTTATCAGGTGGTAGAAGTCAATAATCAGATCCGGCCAAGCAATTTTGCCCCATCTGGACGCAATTCCCCATTAGGGGAAACATGTCTGTACAGAGTCTGCCGAGTGATGCCGAGCTCCTGGCATAACGTACTGACTTTTGTCTCCGGCCGTCCCATTGATGCTATTGCTAATCGCAATTTTATTGGCGTCATTTTGTAAGGCCGTCCGCCGCTCCTCCCGCGGGCTCTTGCTGAGGCTAGGCCTACAGTCGTTCGCTCGGCAATTAGTTCGCGCTCAAACTCGGCCAGTGCGGCAAAGATCCCAAAAACAAGCTTGCCGGCAGCTGTCGTGGTATCGATAGTTGCACCGTGACCGGTCAATATTTTCAGGCCTATCCCTCGTCCGGTCAGGTCATGCACCGTATTAATTAGATGACGAAGGTCACGACCTAGTCGATCCAGTTTCCATACGATAAGTGTGTCATCTGGTCGTAGGGCTTTCAGACAGGCAATAAGTCCAGGGCGTTCATCATCGACGTGTTCGCCGGTGCCATCGTGGGCTGGCGGGTGTCATCATCGATGGAAACCACGTTCGTGCTGGATGCGCTGGAGCAGGCGCTGTGGGCCCGTAGACCATCCATCACTCGGATAAGGGCTCGCAGTATGTCTCACTGGCGTACACACAACGACTGCAGGAGGCCGAACTTCTGGCGTCAACGGGCTGCACAGGTGACACTTATGATAATGCCATGGCCGAAAGCATCAACGGTCTTTACAAAGCGGAGGTGATACACCGGCAGAACTGGAAAAACCGCTCAGAGGTTGAGCAGGCGACGCTGACGTGGGTGGACTGGTACAACAATCGCAGGTTACTGGAACGTCTTGGTCACATCCCGCCAATAGAGGTTGAAAAAGCGTATTATGCATCCATCGGGAACGGAGCTATGGCAGCCTGAGTTCCCGGACTAAAAAACCTCCCACAAAACCGGTGCGGTTCAGTTCATTGTGTCACCTGTTTTGACGATGAGGTGATGATATCACCTCTATTCAGGTGGCCAAATTTAGTGTGCCACTACAGCTACGTTCCTACGCTGATGCGACAGAACCCCACATTAAGTGGGGTTCTAATCCACCTGAGATATTGTGTATTTACTTATTTTTTGTCGCTGTTAGCTATATTTTGGGCAGCTTATCAAACATGCTTTTCATCTCTTCTGGGAAACCATTGGAGAGGGTATTGCGCAGGTCATTCATCGCTGTCTCAAAATCTTTCGGACGTTCTCCGCTCTGCATTTTTTGATGTGCATCGACATTATCCTGTACTCCAGCTAATACCTTATTCATATCATTCATCATGGTCTGACAGGATTGATTAACGGACTGCATAATTGTGCGTGCCGAATCGGCCCCTGACATTTCCATATTTTGCATACCCTTTATAAAGGGTTTTTGCAAATCAGATTGAGATTGCTGACCAAGATCAGCTGATGATTTCAATACATTTTGCATATTTTTAGGATCAAGCATGTGTATTTCCTTATTTTGCGGTTAGAGATTTTTAGGGCATGAGAACTGGGTCAATGCTTTTGACCACAGGGGGTAATCTTTCATGGTGGAACTCAGTTCAACGTTGAAAAAACCGCTGACATTATTCATTGCCATCGTCAGTTCACGGCTATTTGGTCCCAATGGCATTACGTTACTGGCGTCATACATGCGGAAAATAGCCCACGGGCCATTGAAATTGACCGTTTCCACGCTGCCATCACGGGTTTTGAATGTCAGACGGATGTAGACTCCCCCCTTCGGCCCCGGCCATTCAAACCGCATTGGCTGGCTAGCGCCGTGGCTGTAGGTCAGTATCTGACCATCGACATCAAGGACTGCCTCCAAAATTGATGGCGATAATGAAATTGGCCTTATAATCATAGATATAGCCATCTTATCGGAGGTGTCAAAGAAGGTGTCACGGATCCGGGCTGAGTTCTCAAACGCTCGTAATGTTTTTTCTGTCACTACCCCATCACTGTCTGGTTTAACCTTCCAACGGCTGCCATTAGTATCGATATAAGGTGCGAGATTCTGATCGAAGAAATTTTGCATCGCACCGGTACGGCCAAACATCCGATTGAAATCGCCAATACCTATTTCTTCTTTCGACGAGCGATTGAAGGGATAGCGGCCACTAACCGTGGTGTTACATAAATCTGAAGCTATTGAAGAAACACCTTTACTGAGGTTGGACTTACTCTGCTGCAAGCTTTGTGTTTGACCTACCGCCAACAGATCCATCATAACGCTGCGTATCGGCTCTGGCTGACGGGCCATATCGATTTGTAAACGATTAAACTCGTTGTTTTGTGGCAGGATCTGCCCTGCTCGTAGCGAAGTAGAAAGCGTGACCAACTGGTTATAAATTTGCTCAAAAGTTTTGGCCAGTGGATCTGAATTGCTGGTAGAGGTACTTTGTAAAGCAAGACCCAAGCGTCTTAACATCTCAAAGCGATCCTCTACCGCCTTTTCCGGAGTCAAACGAAAACGTGAACGCTCACCCGATATTTCGTCACTAATGCTACGGTGAGCATTAGTGATTTTATTGCGTTGAGTATCAAACCAACCTGATGAGATGCCTCCTTTGGTTGAGCTTTCAATGCCCAAGGTTGTTTCACGTGACGCGAAACGCACCAGATTGGCCAAAGGAGATGATGGGTCTGAGAACTGCCGGGCCAACAAGGCGGCATCATCAAGTCCATTGATCGGGCGAACCCGTATATCCTTAAGGAAAGCATCCCATTGGTTGGCATATTCCATCAGGTAATACTTACGGGCTTCGCCAGACAATTTTTGGGCCGCAGTAAGTAAACTCATTTTACTGACCGATGATTTACCGTCACTCAGTACCCATTTTTCCTCATTGATCATCATTTCTGATGCTGCCTGAAGTTGTGAATTAACCACATCGTGATAGCTGGCCCGAGTATAAAACGCCGGGATCGCTATATCTGTCACTGTCTTGGGGCTTTTACGCCTTAGCATAAGTGTGACACTGGATCCGGCTGCATCGACCAAGGAGATATTCTCAATCCGCGGTGGTAGCGGTGCGTCCTCAATACGATTAATAACCCGAATATGTATTGGGGTTTTCATAGCTTTAATACGAGACTCCCGGATCAATTCGTCATTCAGCTTGGCGGCTGGCGCCGCTGTAGATGAGCCATTGAACAACTCACTCAAATGGTAACTGAACAGTTTCCGATCATCTAATGTATAGCCCTGCGGGGCAAAACCTTCCCAACGAACCATAAACCATTGCACCAGAGCCTCCGGTGAGCGGTTATCAGGCTGTCCGAGCATCAGGTAGATTTTTAAGGTGTCATAGCTATCAACATCAAAAGACTGGGTATCTTTTTTAAGCTCGTTAGCCACGTAATTCTCGACAGCAGGCCAGAACACTTTATTCAGGTGGCGGTGATAAGTTTCGAACATCGCCTGATTAAGTAAACGATGTTCAAAATAAGGCGTTAATAACGGAGGAGAGCTTTCCAGATAATGTGTGTTGATATATCCCAACTGTTCGTAAGCTGCGACTAAATTATCGTTAACTTGGTTGGTAAGCGGAATATCGCGCACGATACGGCGAGTTTCATCAAAACGGGCGGTTGCGTAGCCAATATAGTCATATTCCCAAAAATAACGCATCGCTAATAACAGCAATATGATACCGAGCGCTAAAGTTACACCAGCATATTTACCAAAGGCTAGCAGTCTATTGCGCAAAGGCATCGGCCCTGTTCTGTGTAAGACTCCTCGCTCGCTAATTGCCTGACTCAGCGCCGGAAAATACATGGAGCCTGCTGGCCGATCTTCTGCCATATTAGTTGATGACGGGTAATACAAAGCCTCCCATGAGGTTAGATTATGGGTGCTACCGAACCAACATTGGCGCAAGCAACCGCTATAACCAATAGGTGTTGCTGGGAATATTTGTTCAAATAAGCCAAATAGCGGTTTTTGTATTGCCCCGAGACTTTCGGTAAACAGTAGCAACTGATGACATATTTCCATATTGGGTGAGTCATGCATGATTTTCAACACATAGCGGCTGATGCCGGACAGGAACTCACGGTAACGTTGCGCGTCAGCGACTAAATCATTCTGCCCCAGCTCGTTATGGGCCATGCTGATCCCAAGTCCTTCAGCCAGGAGGTCGTCGCTCATCAAGGAGAGGAAGGTTTCACCACCCGGTAACTTATCGATATTGTTGAGCAACATATACACTGCAATATCAGCTTGAAAGGTTGAGGTGACCTCCTGCACTCGCAGGCGCAATGTATCAGCCAGTGACTTACGCTCCGTCAGTGACGCTTGTAGTAATATGTCAACATCAAGGCAAAGAATAATCCCATCAATCCCTGGATAGTGGCGATGTTTGCGGATCATCGAAAACAGTTTTTGCCGAGCAGTACCCGCCTCCTCACTCTGACCATGCAGTAAAATCCACTCCCCCGCCGTATCGATATAAACCGCTCGATCAGTTAGCCACCAATTACAATCCTGGGTAGGACCAATATTGGTGGTCTGTGCCAGACCATACTGTTCCGACAGGAGGAATTTTTCACCGCTCTCATAAATGATCGACGTTTTACCACATCCCTGTGGCCCCATTACCAAAAACCAGGGTTTAGCATCAATATATTGGCGTTTACGCTGTTGCCGCCAACGCTGCCAGCGGGTCTTATAATTGGATAAATCAGCATGTTTTAGTGTCAGCATCGCATCATAAAAACGTGCAGATACACGATCAAGCTGAACCATTTTTTTCTTACGTCGAGGTATTGGTGTGCGGGCATAACGGAATATCCAACCAAAGAAAATGGCGACAAATGGCCACAATGCCCAGCATAAGGTCAGAGCAATAATTATCTGACGAACCCAAACCCCTCCCAGAGGAAAATAGAGGCCAATCGCAATGAGCGGGCCAACCCACCACACGACGTAGCAAAATAACAGCGCAATCAGTAAAATCAGCAGTCTGCGTATCATAACAATTCCTATTGTTGGGTATCTGTTCCCTGAGTTTCTGTACGAGGTGTTTCGAGGTATTCCTGCATCGCCTCATCAGCATCACGCTGACCAATCTTCCATAAGATATCGACACGACGGTTGCGACGGCGGCCTTCTTCCGTTGCATTGTCGGCCAGAGGCTCACTTTCACCTCGTCCGATAGCACTGATTTTACGCTGATGGGTTTCGTTAATTTGCGTAGATTCCCGTAGTTTTTCAGCTACGACGTTAGCCCTAGAGGCGGATAGCTTGAGGTTATTGTTGCCAGATGTATTGCGGAACGGTTTGTTATCCGTATGACCAATGACCTCCATATCCCCAGGCCATGGAGCCAATGCTTTTCCAAGGCGCTCAATATTTTGTTTGTTGATAAACTCTTCAGAAAGTGTTGCTTCCCCCGTGCGAAACGCTCCGTCGGAGGTGAATATCAACAACCATCCGCGCGGATCCTTGCGCACCTCCAGCCAACCTTCATTCAGGATGTTGGACAATGGATTCGGCAAGGTTTCCATGATGTTTATTTTACGGGGTTCAGGCAGCACCCACGTCAAAATATTGCTGCGAATTTGCTGAGATTGTTGATGTAAATACCACGCGGTAACACCATAAGCACACAAACAGAATGCGAAACCATAAATGAATATTTTTCGCGCTTTAATATATTGGCGACGTGGAGAACCTTGGATCGCCTGCGCAATGGCCAAGGATTGGGTGTTTTCCTGACCATAAAGTTGTGTATGGAGTCGGTTGCGTAAATCCATCAGCAACACCGAACCATGTTCTAACATCTGGTATTTACCTTCAAAACCCAGGCAGATAATCAAATCATAGAGTTCCAACACTTCCCGGTACTCTTTTGGGGAGTTCATATAGGCACGTAAATGCTCGAAGCAGTCCTCGCCCCCCCAGGCATCACGGTGAAATTCAACCAACAAGCTCTGGTTGTAGGATTCTGATGTCTGAAGCCCGTTGAAAATGCCATCGATATAAGTACAAAGGAGGTAAGATAGATGGCTCACATCCTCCTGTGGGCAGTTCTTCTTTTGTAGGTTCTGCTGGAATAATTGCAATTCTCGGACAACCGACAGCCTGACTTCGGCTGCGACACGATTCGGCCAACGGCGAATGTTCTCTACCAAGAGTAATAAGGGCATTGCTGCTGCAATAAAAGGGTTATCCCAAAGCCCTTGCAGTACCCTAGGGCGTTCATAGATCCCCCGAGAATGACCCGGAGATATTCGCGCTATTTGTACCGAATGAGTGTCATCAACAGGTATTAATGGCTGATTTACCGCAAGTACACTCTCATTTGCCGGATGAGCCAATGTATCGACCACCGTCTTTTCCTGCTGTTCTGCCGAGGATGCATCTGATTGGCGACTCTCTTTTGGGATAATGCCGCCCAAAGAGGCGACTGAGCTTTTGGCTTGCCACAAGGGATTGGTTAATGACTGTTCCGCATGTTTGGCGCCATTACGTGCTGCGGAAATGGCTTCACGGATTTGGCGTTCGAAATCGTTCATCCGAGTCTTCCTTGCCTTAGTCCCCAAACTTCAAAATGCAGTTCAGGGAAATCACCCACGATGCTGAGTGCAATAGCTGAACCTGACATCATTTCCTTATAGATAGGATCAGTATGATCGACTTCGAAATAGACACTGTTTGGGTAATAAGGGATATACCTAGGGGGGGAGGGCATTGGGATCATCCTCGCTCCCGGTAATTGTAAATCGATCAGTTGTACAATTTTCTCCACTGGGCCAAGTTTGGTTTGAGTCGGGAAGTACGAACGAATAGTTTCGGCTGGCAGTTTTGAGCTGACAGTAAAAATCAGTTTTTCCAGACGCAGTTGTGCATCGTTCTGACACAGGTAAATATGGTCACCGCGTTCGACAAACTGCAAGGCAACCGCCGGTGCTTCAATTACCAGTGAAAGTGCGCGGCGTAAAGCAGCGAACAGGGCAAAATATCCTTTATGCGGCTCATGATGTGCATAGAGTAAATCCTGCCTTGCCCAGGGTTTATCCCCACCTGGAATCGTACTCAATTGCCCGAGCAGTCCCAGTAACAATTGAAAAAGCTGTTCAGGATGTACCTGTTTTTGCATCAGAATATGCGATAGTTTGAGGTTGTACTCACTGAGTGTTTGCAGTAATAACAGTTCCAATAACTCGGATAAACCACCAATCGAAAGGGGTATATCAGGTCGATAAACCGCCTCAAGTCTTTGAACGATTAAACCTAATAACTCGGTTACCGCATTTTCTAACCAACCGATAGCGCGAAAATCCAACATCGGCGGCAAAAAATTATCATCCAAAATCAAACGCCCATCACGGGTACGTTCTTTGATATAAGCAATCGGCAGCAGTGATTCTGCATCACTGATACTGTCACGCAAATTTAGCCTGGACTGTAATTGTCCCAACTGAAGTATCGCGATCAATGGTGTTCCTTCTGCCGCAATACCATGATTGCGATCTTTCACTTCAGCATCCGTAGCAATGAAACGGCTACCGTGTCGGCTCTGTGTTAGATCAATATAGGTATTGCCTGGAATATCCATCAAGATCGAGAGACACACGACACTCCCCTGACAATTTTCCCCTGGGTCAAAGGGCAGGGGTAATAATTCGCTCTCACCCATGTTAAAAGGTGTGCCATCAGGAAAAATACCACTCGCATGATTGAGGGCGATTTTGCCCTGATCTAGCAAGCCCTGATTAATGCCTAATTTGTGGAACCCCCATGCCAGCGCACTCAGACTACGCGCCCGCATTTCCGTAAGGTGTTCTAAATAACGTTCCTGTTGTTGAAAATGCTGAGGTTCCATCAACATCCCTTCCACCCAAGCAACACGTTGTTTTGGCAGCATATTATTTGTCCTTTAAAACTTTTTGCTCAGTTATGGCTTCTAATGATAGGTTCTTGCCATCAACGAAAATCACTCGGCTGAAATCATCACGGGCATCAGACTTGAACGTTAAAAAGCCTTTACCGTTACTCATGTCCTGAAACTCAGCAGCGATGGCCCACCAACGTTCTTGTTCAAAAGGAACCTCTCGGAGATATCGACGTTCCTCTAATGGTGTAAGCATGTATTCCGTCACACTGACAACCTCTGCGCCAGTATTGATGCCGCTGCAAAGCGTCCCTTGGTATAAACCAGAGGGCGACCACCCCTCGCTATTCAGCTCAACAATACATAATTTCAAAGGCTGCGCTTGCCCGTTGGCCCCTGGATTGATATGGGGGGTAGTGACAACCCGCAGCTCAATTCGGCGTTGCTGTGGCGGTATTTCCGGCGCTGAAGAAAACCAGCTACAGCCACTTAGCAGTGCGCTACCCAGCAGAATCAGCCAGGGAAAAAGCCTGAATATGCTACGCATTGATAAAATACTTGGTCTGACTAGGCGCAATTTGCGTCGAAGACGCATTGTTGTTGTTGGTCATACTCATATCTCCTAAACGTGTTGCTGGACTTCCCTGAATAAAGTACTTACCCGACCCTTGCATCGGGTCCATCTTGGCTGAATGTGTTCCAGAAGCTGCCCCGGTAATCCCGCCGGTATCTATCGTGGACGTACGGATAGTGTTGAGATTTTGTTCATTCCCTCCACAACAAAAGTAATTACTAACATTAGGAATACCATTGGCATTTGGCGCGATATTCGGTGCAGAGATCGGGACCATAGGGTCACAACCGGTAAAACTGATCCCACCTGCGCGGGTATTGGCTGCTGTCATCGTGATTACCCCATGTGAACCTGTCCGCCGTCGATTTTGAGTACGGAGGAGGCATTTAATGATCCAATCCGGCTATTAATAATTAAGCTTTGATCAGCCTGTTGATTAATGTGACGAGCATGGGTCATGTCGGTATTCTCCACTTCTTTGCTCGCCTGCTTCGCTCTGACAAATAGCGAGTCAGCCACCTGATGCATGGTTTTCGCCACCCACAACGAGGTACGGGCCATCAATGAGAAATGTCTTGTATGGATCTCAACTCTCTCTGGGCTATGAATTTCCAGTGAGGTCGTAACAAGGTGCAAAGGAATATCACCACTGTTCATGACCAATGGAGAGTCAGGGATCGCGCGATATAAAATTGCGGTTATGTAAATCTTCTGCCGTTCGATAATCGCACTGACCTGATCGCCAATTTCTGGTAGGAATAGGCAACTGGCCGCAGTGGTTGCGGGCAATGTTTCATATCCGTGCAATAACACGCTGCTGTTATCTGTGCTGGAAACCTCGGCAGTAATTATTTTCGGCTGATCTGCTCCCATCACTAAGGCTTTGTTCGATGAATCGACTTGATGGTCAGGTACATCGCTTTGAAATTTCAGTAAAGTGGCTAATTTAGACATAACGGCTAGCTCCTGAAGGTATAGAGGGAAATTGGGCGGTATCTGTTGGGCCTGGCTTATGACGGCTGTACCAGTTATCAATCTGAGTCAGTAAGGGTTCTGGCATTTGCAAAGGCGCGTCCAACAGCGGTATTTGTGCACCGTGAAGGCGTGTTCTATTGAGTTGACTGGCCTGTAATGACGAAGCATTCAGCACACAACTGCGCATATCAACCTGAGTCAAATTGGTTTGAGTCAGTTGACATCGCGTTAAGTTCGCTCGTAACAAAGAGGCTTTGTGCAATTGGGCCGCTTCAAAGTTGCAGTCACTCAATGTAGCATCCGCAAACTGGGCCGCTGTGAGTTGTGCCATGCTAAAATCGCAGCCGTCTATCTGCGATTCATTGAACAGTGCTGCCGTAAGATTGGCATTATTTAGCCAGCACTGTGTTAGCTGGGTTTTGTGGAAATTACTGTTTGCCAGCGGCTGATATCGGAAATCAACCTGTTCAAGTTGACACTGGCTCCATACCAAAATGTCACTACGTATCGACTGATATTTGCAGTCTTTCAAAATACAACTGCCCATCACTTGCCGGATAAGCTCACAATCTTTCCATACGGACTGCTGAATAACACATCCATGCAAGTTCGCATCTTGCATTTTACTGTTGCTCATCGTCAGGTTGTTTATTGGAGTATCTTGTGCTGTCCAATAATGCAATTGAATATCTTGCAAATGGGCTCCATCGAGCAGGCAACAGGCCAACAACCAGCGCTCAACTAAACAATCGGTGAGATAGCATCCCTGCCATTGTCCCTCAATAAATGAGACATTGATTAATGATGCCCCCTGCGCTGAAATGTCATCGAATGTACAGTAACGGGATGTACAATTTTCCACCCGGCCACGATCCAGGCGCAGGCGGGTAAAATGACAATGTTCGAAATGAATATTGTGTAGGGATACATCGGTCAACGTAATATCTGTGAAGGTGCATTGTATAAATTGCACCTCAGACAGTGTTAACCGCTGCAGTTGACGTTGTGTAAAATACCGCCCCGTAATCTGACGCGGAATGCCAGGAGGCATAATCGGGCTATCGGGAAATACCATTTTCTGTTCCTTTGAAACCTATTATTTATGCCGGGACACTGTAGCGACGAGGTATCCAGTGCGTTTTTTCTGTCAGACACTGTTCAAAACGGGTAGTCAGGTTTTGGCTGGTCATTGCCAGGTTGGCGCCCGCCAGATTGCAACGTAAGAAGCTGGTATCCCGCAGGTCAGCGTTGTAAAACAGACTTTGCTGCAAGCTGGTGTTCTGCCAGTGGCTGTGTATTAATTTCGCGTCTTTTAGCCGCACCGCTGACATATCACAATTCATCAGCGTCGCCTGTGAGAAATCCGCTTTATCGCAGCAACTTTCCAACATCGAACAATGAATAAAGGAACTGGAGTGCAAGTTCACCTTAAAGAAACCCATTTTATTCAGGCTACAGTGTTCAAAATGCCCCTCGGAAAAGTTGGTATTCAGGCCGGTACTCACGCTATTGAGATAACAATGGCTAAAGCGCGTACCAGTCCAATTACTGCTAATGAATGAGCTTTTTTCTATCGTGCTATCAGTGAACAGGGCCTCGGCACCACCACCTTTTTCGAATACACACGATATGATGATGACCTGATTAAATTTCGCTTGATCACAGGGGGTTTCAGAAAGCAGACAACTTTTCAGCGTACATCGGTCAAACTGGCCAAAGCTAAAATCACTTTGATTGATCAAACAGTGTTCAAAAAGGCTGTCGACAAAATGACAGTGTGGAAACTGAGCGTGTTCAAGCGTGATTTTTTCCCATTGGCAATGGGCGAAGTTCGCTTTCTGCCATTTCGTTTGTTTGAATAAACAGCTTGTGAAATGCACTTTTTCCCAGTGTGAATCGTCAAAGTTTCCTTGGGTAAACTGGCACTGTGTAAAGGTGCAATTATTAAAAACGGCCTTATCGAACTGGCATTGATTAAAAATGCAATAGTGGAATTCCTTATTGTCCAGCCTCATCCCTGATAACTCGGTGCCGGAAAAAGAGAGATTGGTTGCCGTCTTCTCTCCGCTTGCCAACCATTGAGTGCCAAGCTTGTCATTACCTACTAGCGGGATATCTAAATCGCCTAAAGCATCATATTCCTCACGCTTTAGGCGTTCCTGTTGTTCAATGGCATCCTGAATATCCTGATAGAAACGCTCAGTATCGACCTTCGGCATGGCGACAGCGCTATAGCGTAATGAGTCAGGATGGTCAGCCATATCGCGGATAACGTTCAACGACATGCCTGGTGGCATCAAATCGGCATCTTTGAGGAATGCGAAACTCGGTGCATCTACTGAAGTACGGTTGGTATACACTTGGTGGTAATGTTCCGCGCATCGCAACCTCTCTGAGTGATCCATACCTACCAGTAAGGTTTCGACTGGCTCATCAAAAAGATGGGTCAGTGGCAGACTGCCGGTAAACACCATCAGGCCAATGTCATCATCCGGTAGCAACCACAATGTTTTACGCTGTAATATCAATTCACTAGGGGATTGCGTGGTGTTATCCCAAATAAAGGCTCTGGCACTGATAGACGGAAATACCCCCGAGATAACCTCATTGTTTGGCCGGAATCCTGTGAGTTTGAAAGGCACATTGTCTGGCCATGCCGCTTTTTTCAGCCATTGATCTGGTGGTGCCATCTGGAAATAACGACGATTAATATTTGGAGGTAATCCGGGATAAAATGTCTCCAGATATTTGGGGTCAGTCATGCTTGATGCGACATCATCAAGATGTGCTTTGCGTAACTGAAAGCCATAAGGAACAGGGGTCGATGCCGCTAACGGTGAGCGAACCGTAGTGGAACCATCAAGCCCAATCGACATCACTGTCGGTTTACGTGCATCGTCATAACCACGCCCCAAGGGATTTTCTTTGCAGCCTTTCCCCCCCCAGCTCTGGGTATGATCCATTGGGATACGTAAGAAAGGTTTGATGCCAATCCCTGTTTTGCCGCCTTCCCCTTCAATACACCAGCGGCGGGTCATTGAGCCAACCTCCACCTCGGGATACAGTGATGTCACTTCTTCACCAATACCGGCGTGACCTGCCAGCAAAAATTCGGCAAAAGGCTTTGGCTCAGCACTGTCGAGCATTTGCAGCGAAAGCGGGGCCGCTTTCCATGCTTGCCAAATTTGGGGTTCAGTGATCAGATGCTCTGGTTTAGACAGATAGCAACCCGCAATAACACTGACCCCCATATGGCTGTCATGACCTATCTGATAATTGTTTTTCAGCACCACGAGCTGTTGTGGACGAATAATACGCATAATTCTTCCTTGTCAGTTTTTGCTTTGCATACCGACTGTTTTCAAATCAACACCCGTTTGCGAATGCTGAGTGCCATTCGAAGAGAGGGACAAGCCGGTGTTACTGATGCTATTACCGGTGGTAGACATGCTGCTACCGGTGGTAGACATGCTGCTGGTCTTGGTGCTGAGATCATGAATAGTTCTAGACCGACCAATAAAAGTAGTGCTGAAACTAATGCCCGTCGTAGAGACTGAACTCCCCGTAAAGGATACCGTGCTCCCGGTAGTCGACCTGCTACTGCCTACCATGCTGGTAGTGCTGCCTGTGGTACTGTGACTGACCCCCGTAGTGGAGATAGTGCTACCGGTAAAGCCAACACTGCTGCCAGTAAACGATTTAGTGCTGCCGGTCATGCCCAGGGAGGAGCCAGTTTGGCTCATACTCTGGCCGACAATACTGGTGGTTAAACCGACCATAGAATGGCTACTGCCGGTCATGCTATTACTGGTGCCCACAAAGGAAGAACTGCAACCTGTCCGACTGATAGTCACCCCAGTACTACTGTTATTGACCCCCGTAAAGGAGGTAGTAGCCCCGGTAAACGAGGTGCCGACACCGGTAAACGAGGTATTGACTAAGGTGCAACTCACTCCTACGCCGACGGTACTGACACTCATGCCGTTTAAAGATAAACTGGCTCCGGTACTGGAGATATTTAGTCCAGTGGCAGAGACATTCATACCGGTCACCGAGAAGTTAACGTCTTTATAAGAGACGTGGTTACTGATCCACTCTGTGGCGGTTCGTTTTACCGTTTCATATTTATCCTGCCCCACCGCCGTAGAACTGTTACGTTCGACGGTTTTTTGCAAGTCACGCTCAGCGTGCAGCATGATGCGTTCATTACCGCGATTATCATCAAAGGTGAGTTGACTGGCATGCTGTGGCTGCCCAAAGCGCAAGGATCGGGAGACAAAACCCGAATAGTTAATATGTTCGGGTAAGCGATAAGGCGGTGGGTTTTCACCGTTATAGACGATCCCGGTGACCATCGGGCGATCCAGATCACCATCAATGTAGCTGATCAAGACTTCTTGCCCGACACGAGGCATCGCAAGGACTCCCCAGCCTTTACCGGCCCATGCCTGCACGACGCGAATCCAGCAGGAGCTATCGTCTTCGGTGGTTTTGTAGCGATCCCAATGAAAGTGAACACGAATGCGAGCAAACTTGTCGGTATGAACTTCTGACTCACGTGCGCCAACTACCGTTGCGCTTTGTAAACCTGAAACCTGTGGATGCGGTGTCACACATTGCGGGCGGTAAACAATGTCATCGTTTAATGCTTTAAAACGGCAGAGAATATTGCGGCCTTGACTGTTACTGTCCGGCCCATCTTGCACAAAACTGTAATCACAGCTGATCAGCTTAAATGCACGGTTACGATGACTATCAGGGTGCTGTACCAAGGAGAAAGAGCGGCCTACTGCCAATCCTGTGGCGTTACTTTCACCCGACAACATTTGCCCATGGCTCTGAATGGCTTCAAGGCGTAAACGGGCAATATTTTCACCATGTTGAGTATCGGTGTAACCCGCCCCATAGCCATACCATTCCAGTGGCACGTCTTGAAGAAATTGGCGACTTTCTTCTATATGGGTTTGCAAGGTATTGCGTGGATTACGGAAATCAAAATCACGTAATACTACTTCACTTGAGTGGATGCGCTGCGAGCGCTGAATGCGTTGTATCCCCTCACGGATCGCCCGCATTTCCTCACTATCAGGCAGGAAAGTGAGTTCTGCATACGGCTCTTCCAGTGTTGGAAACTGCTGTTGGTCGGTAATAACCAAGGTGTGTTTATCGTCTTGATGTTCGAAGTAGTACCAAACACCTTCATCCTCCATCAGACGATTAACAAACGCGAAATCCGTTTCTTCAAATTGCACGCAGTATTCACGCGAGGGATAGCTACTCACAATATCAAATCGATAGTCAGCAAAGTTATAGCGGGAAAATATCTGCTCGATGATATCGATGATGCTCAGATTTTGGAAAATTCGGCAGTTACGGTTTTGTTGTAAAAACCATAGCCAGGTACTCAGTTCAAGGTGATAAACAAATTGATTTTGTCGTTGCCCTTCATCACTCCCCGCCACTACATAGGTAAAAAAGGTTCGGTAACCAGCAGAGTCCGGTAATTCAATCTTTACCTTGATGACTTCTCCTAACAAGCTAATCAGATCAATATCAGCATCTGCCGCCTGAAAATCCAGGCTATACACTGGATTACCCGAGAGCCGCTCTTCCGTAGTGAAACTAAGAGGAAAGGCATCCAGACCTGATAACACGTCATTCTCTATCTCAATTAATGGCATAACGGCCCCGTTTAAAATTAATGTGCACTCATACCAGCCCAAACATCAGTTACGCGAATTCAATACTCAGTTCTGTTTCTTCAACCAACAGACGTATCTCTTTCAGCGGTTCAGCCTCGTGACGGCGCTTCAAAACTTCATTTCCAACAATAGGAAGTATTGTCTGGCGCAAAAGCTCTTCAACAGCACGGCCATGATTGGGATGACTGCAAACTCTGGTGGCAACCCATGCAGGAATATCCCCCTCGATAATCAAAGAGGCACCGATTTCATCCCATAAACGCTGTTGTAAACGTGAAAGGTGATAAGAGGCTATTTGCGCCAGAGCAGCTTGATCCAATGGGATATAGGGAATGATATTGACTCTGGCTAACAGCGCGGGAGCAAAACAGCGCAGCAAAGCGTCGTACACCAGAGGTTTTAGTACCGCGGGTTTAATATCGCTTTCAGCGAGGTAAGCCTGTTCGATCTCTTCAGCCCCCTGATTGCAGGTAAGCAGAATAAAACATTGGCGGAAACTGACCAAACGTCCTTCGGCATCCTCCATCCATCCTTTATCGAAGACTTGATAAAAAGCATCCTGAATATCAGAGTGAGCTTTATCAAACTCATCGAGCAGAATAACGGAATAGGGTTTGCGTCTTACTGCTTCCGTTAATTTCCCTCCCTTGCCATAACCGACATAACCTGGAGGCGCCCCTTTCAGCGTGGATAAGGTGTGTGCTTCCTGGAACTCATTCATATTGAAGGTAATAAGGTTATGGGCACCTCCGTAGAGTGTTTCGACCAATACATTGGCGGTTTCCGTTTTCCCCGTCCCAGTGGAGCCGGCCAATAAGAAGATTCCCAGCGGGCGGTCTTGCGACTGAATACCTGCCCGAGCGATGCGTATTGCTTGTGAAATCTCTTTGATGACGTTCTGCTGCCCAAAGATACGCTCACCAAGCCGCTGTTCGAGATTCAACACACACTCGATATCGTCCTGCAACATTTTGCCGGAAGGGATACCGGTCCAGTCAGAAAGAACAGCGGCAATACTCTGCTCATCTACCCAGGGATAAACCAAAGGTGTGCCCTCTTGTAGCGCGAGCAGTTCAGGCCAGCGTGCATGATCCGTCATCATGCCATGATTTTTGCTCTCGGGAATAACCTCATTAACTAGCTGTTTTTCGTTGTAATCACGCATTTTCAGGGCCGTCAATTCGCTTTCAATCGTGTGAATTTGCGTCTCGACTTCAGTTAGTCGCGGCTCGATAGTCGCCCCAAGCTGTTGTTCCCGAATCAAATAGTGATGCTCCGTTTTGAGTACATCCAGTTGTGCCGATAATTGCTCGATCACTTGTGGCTCGGCGTGCTGGCTAAGGGCGACACGCGCGCAAGCCGTATCCAGCAGACTGATCGCTTTATCGGGCAATTGTCGGGAAGGCAAATTACGCAATGACAGACGGACAGCAGCAAAAATGGCACTGTCACGGATAGTGACGTTATGATGCTGAGCAAAATGTGGTGCAATGGCCCGTAGCATATTGACGGCGGTAGACTCATTCGGCTCACCTATCAGTACCCGCTGGAAGCGGCGAGTTAAGGCTGCATCCGGTTCAATAAACTGTTTGTATTCTGACCAGGTCGTGGCAGCGATCATGCGCAGCGCCCCTCTTGCGAGCATGGGTTTAAGCAGATTTACAGCATCCCCAGTACCCGCTTGCCCACCCGCACCGACCAGCGTATGGGCCTCATCACAAAACAGGATAATCGGAGTATCGGATTGGCTAATGCCATCAATCAGGGATTTAAGGCGCGATTCAAACTCACCCCGCATACTTGCACCCGCCTGCATTCGCCCCAAATCCAGGGAAAGTAGACGCGCGCCCTTTAACAACGATGGCACATCGCCGCTGGCTAACTTCCGGGCCAAGGCCTCAACGACTGCCGTTTTACCGACTCCCGCTTCCCCGACCAAAATGGGATTGTTCTGACGGCGACGCAGCAAAATATCGATAACCTGACGCAATTCAGCTTCTCGACCAATCACAGGATCGATATCACCGGCTTGTGCTTGCTGGGTCAGATCGTTACACCACTTGTTTAGTGCAGCCTGAGTTTCTGTTGACGAGCTGCTCTGCGTTTCCGAAGCCAATGCATCGCCTTTCGGAACATCGTCCGAATACTCAATAGAATTACGCAACAGATCCTCATATTCCTCTGCAATTTTTGGAATCGGTAGTTTTTTAAACTCATCACATAGACGATACAACCAACGCTGATGTTGTGTGTCTTGCAGCAATGCCAACAAAATATGCGAGGTACGAATAGGAGAAAGTGACCCCATTAATTGGCTCATCACCAGCCCACTTTCGACTGCCGCCTCAAGTCGTGATGACAAATCTTGTACCGAGACTTTCGTGACCGGCATATGCTGAATAATGTGATCAAGTTGAGTTGAGATAATTTCCTGATTGAGGCCGTAATGCGCCAATAACATAGGGAAATCACCATGCGGCTGGTCCATTAGAACTTTCAACCAATGTTCTAGCTCCACATACTCATGTCGATAACTGCGGCAAAGTCGAGTCGCTTCAACAAAAGTTTTATAAGCAAATGCGCCCAATCGATTAAAAAGACGTTCACGTTGATACACCGTTATCGCTCCCATAAGTTAGGTAACTGTTCTATAAATTGGTTGTATGCGCAGTGCTGAATCTGGTTTTAACCAGCAATGGCGGCTAAGGGTTCCCCCTCCCAGGCGACAGGCCATATTGGGGGAGGTTTTTATGATCAATTGCACATCCAGTACCATTCGGTAGCGGACAAAGTCATGACAGATACGCACCAGGGTGTTGATACGTTCACTATTCCGCTGGAAATCTAGATATTGAGGGGCAGAGACCGGGCCAATAGATAACACCAGGCTATGCTGCACATCGAAAAAGCGACGACCAATACGCGTACTACCTAATCGGCCCATACGTTGGTTTTGCTCATTGCGAGAATCATCAATCCACAGCCCTTTACGAGCCTCAATACGGGTAGGAACAGCAAAATATTGGCTCAGAATTTCCTGTAGCTTGCGCAGTGAACCTCTACCCGGCAGATATGCCCCCGGGAAACAGCGTCTGATCCGCTCTACATGTGGATTCAATGCTTGTTGAGGAGTCAGGCCGGCCAACTGACATAAATGATGCATAAAGGCGTTTTCTGACGCTCGATCATGGCCCACAGCTACATGCATTTGGGCCCATGCTCGATAATACAAAATCGCCATTCGTTGGCTGAGGATGCCGGCAAAATGCTCAAAGGCCAGGTTACGTTTAGATAGCGCCTCATTGCGGGCATGCTCGGTAATATGTATCGGCAGTGGCCCGTAAGGAGCAAATAACCCAAAGTGGCGACAGAAAATAGTAATTTCCGACAGACGATGTCGAGTATTCAGTGTTTGTCGAACATCACTCACTTCACGCGGAGCAAAAGACATATCAGCGGGTTGAATAATGCGTAGCCGCAAATTACTTTTATCTCCCAGAGTGCCAAGGCGGTTTTGCTCCGGCGTGGCGCGTTCAATCCGACGCAGTAATTCAAAAAAATCCTGGCTGGCCGAAAGACCAGGCAGAAAAGTACTATCCTTGGGCTGGAGGTTAGTCATAACTGACAGGACCCCATTTAGCGAAGGTCTCACCATCTAGTTGCATATGCATCCTCAGGGTTTGCCCTAACTCACAATATTCTGATAAGGCGTGATGCAGGATACGGGCGAATAGAAAGGCGCCTTTGTCACTATGGTGGCTGCTGCTGAAATTCAAGGTGGCTTCAACCCCTCGACCCCAAGCAATAGGTCCTGGTGCAGCATGGCGCTCAAAGTTATGAACCATGTTGGCGTGAATAAGGCTGGTGATCCTTTTGTATTGATTCGCCTCTTCAGGCAGACAAAATAGCGACAACCAATCTTTCAGCATCGGTGAGCAATCTGCAATTTCCGGTAGGGCATAGCGCAGTGGATTATTAGCAATCAGTTGTAATGCCTGCCAGGCTTGAGCCATATTTGGCACCCCCTGTGGTTTGGTCGGATGGCGAAGCATTTCTACCTGCCCCACCGGGAGGGCAACTTCCAACTGAAATTCCGGTTGTTGTAACTGACTGGGGACTAAGTGGCGTTCACAGACCATTGCCTCGATGGATAAAGATTTTACGTGATCGATATCTACGCCACTGGCCCCGGGGGAAATGGCAATAAACACACTGTCATGTGGTAATGGGGAATTTTTTGCCCGGTTTTTATCGGTAAACTCCCGACGGCGGCGGATACTGTAACCCGCGACATTATCATCATCATCAAAGCGAGCATGTCCATGAAGGGATGAGAATGGCACGCTACTACCTTCGGTCAACAAGCCGTTAACCCCCATAACATGATGAATCTCATACAAAGAAGGATTAAGTGGATCAACCACCACGGGATATTCTGTATGTTCTCCATTAATAAGTACCGGACTACAGCGACGTTTAAACAGGTTTATAATCGGCGTCGCAAACAGACGGAAGTCGTCGCTATTGACCCTTCCAATCAAATGTAATGGTCGCTGGTCAAGAACAAACAGGATCTCGAAGCTATGGACGCCTTCTCCTTGTTGCAAAAAATCATTGATGCCCTGTAATTCGAGATCGAAAAAACGTGAAGGTGCAGCGAAATATTCCCGCAGTAAACGACTGCCTGGCAGCTCACAGATCCCCACCGGCAAGAGAGATTCTTGCTCATTCAATCCCCCCTGGCAAAGATGTTCTTTCGTGAGAACCTTGATCAAAGGTTCACCCTTTGTGCTGGCCCATAAAACAATACGCAGAGTATTATTCAGCAGTGTCGTGAGTAACTGATTTGCATGGATAGTACCCGCAGCCAGAGTCAGATTCATAGGTGAAAAATTCAGGTCTGACAGGGAAGCCACGCCCTGTGTCGTTAAACGCAGCCGTACATGAGCCTGTCCAGCCTGCAATTGCTGGGCAACTATTTGTGGAAAAGAGGTAGGCGGCGTGCTGGCACACTCAGCACTCTCAATGGTCAATGGTTGTATATTCAGATTGCGGCCAGTCGAGAAATTTGCCTGCCGATTATTTAACGAACTGTCGCTCAGTGTTACCCGGCTGCCTTTAGGTAATACAACATGCGAATGCCATTGCGGTGAGGTGAGGTCTGGGATCAACGCAATAGTGGCAATCGAAGGTAAAGGGGTATACCAAAGTGGTGCCAAACGCCCAAGCATTTGCAGAGCGAACTCGGGATGTTCGTTGTTCAAGCGCTGTTGAATACGGGAACTGAGGAAGGCCGTGCCTTCGAGCAGTCGTTCTACGAAAGGATCGAGCACACCATCTGCGTGTAATCCAAGATGTTGAGCGACTTGCGGATGCATATGGGCAAAGCGCTGCCCATCCTCGCGCAAATAACGCAACTCTTCGTTATATAAAGCCAGAAAACTTTCGTTAAGCATGACTACTGTCCCTGTTTTATTTCTACTCGTTATTTAAAGAACACGAACCATTCCGTAGGAGTAATCAAGTGCGATGCGTAAATTCACTAAATGGTCTTCACCAGGCAAATTACACCGAGCATGGATGTCAAAAAGAATGGCGAGCACCCAAGTTTGATCTTTATTAATTAGTGGTACTACTTTGATAGAACGGGGGTCCAAACGTGATTCAAAGGTGGCGATAATTCGCTGTATATGTCTGGCCAACTCCATCAAATCGGTGTGTACAGGGACTTGCTGGCTGAGTGAAGGCAAGCCGTAATTCAGTACTGAAATTTCACAATACGGATAGTGTTTCAACTTCAGTCCGGCACTGTGGGCCGAGTCATTCAATAATGATTCGATATCGCGCAAAATAACATCACGCCAATGCGGCAATCGTGCGTGTTCATGGCGGAGACTTAATTTGTCGAAAAGTATCGGCGCTGAAATATCCATAATTGGCCCTATCCTATAGTGAAGACTACTCTCCTCATCCGAGAGTAGTCTTAATGCATTACTGACTTAAATACGGGCGTTCAATTTCAGGTCGTAGCCCGATTTAATTACAGCTCCCATAGAGCCATCATTTTTTTGCTCTTTGTATTCAACTTCGATACGGGCAAAGTTAAGGCTGATGGCATCTGTTGGCAGCACAGTACCGGTTTCTTCCAGCTCGCCTTTGCCAAGAGGCATATTGCCGACAGTCTTGAAAGAAGAAACCAGGCAGTTACTGAAGGTGACAGTCAGAAAGTCTTGCTGACCACTGCCTGATTTACGGCACACCAATTTAGCTTGGGGAACGTGCTCACCCGTTGCACACATTAAGAATAGTTTTGGTGATGCCTTGTTACTGACCATGCGGAATTCAAAGTCCTTCATTTCGACTTTTCCAGAACCACCACCACTACCAAACCCCCAGCGTCCCGCGTTTTCCTCTGCCCATTGCCAAGCTTGTAACTGAATCCAGCCAGCATAATTCTGGTCAGGGGATTCACCTTCTACCCCCTCGATCTTGAGAAAGTAATCGACTAAAGCTGCCATTTTTTCACTCCTGAATTAATGTCATTAATGTTGGGTTAAATCAGTTTTCGGCAATCAAATATTGCCTTAATCAAAACCGTAGTGTTCGTCTGAACTATCTTGTACCTCCTTGATATTACTATTGTTTATCTTATTGGCGCTCTTTCAGATAAAGAGTGGTATTAAAAAATTTACTTTGTTTCACCTTCTTTGCTGGATGGAAGTTTAGAAACCAGTCGTAGGGAAACGGTCATACCTTCTAGCTGATAGTGAGGACGCAAATAGAAGTGGGCACGGTAAAATCCAGGGTCATCTTCAACATCTTCCACCTGCACTTCAGCCGCAGCCAATGGGCGCTTAGCTTTAGTCGCTTCTGTTGAAATTGAAGGGTCACCATCGACATAGTTCATCAACCAGTCGTTAAGCCAAACTTGCATATCATCCCGTGAGCGGAATGAACCAATCTTGTCGCGTACAATACATTTGAGGTAATGAGCGAAACGACAAGTAGCAAATATATAAGGCAAGCGGGCTGATAATTTGGCATTTGCCGTTGCATCTGGGTCGTCATAATTGGCAGGTGAATGCAAAGTACAGGAGCCAATAAATGCGGCAAAATCAGAATTTTTCCGGTAAACCAGAGGTAAGAAGCCAGCACTGGATAACTCGTTTTCACGACGGTCAGAAATAGCTAACTCTGTCGGACAAGTGAGTTCATATCCCCCCTCATCAGACGGAAAAGCATAAGCCGGGAGTTCCTCTACAGAACCGCCAGATTCAATGCCACGGATCCGCGAGCACCAACCATATTCATTAAAGGCACGGTTGATATTGACGCCCATGGCATAGGCTGCGTTGGCCCAGGTAAAGTCCTCTGTCACATAAGGACTGACCACTTCTTCAAAGGAGAAATCATCAATGGTGTCGCCTTTCGAACCATACGGCAGACGTGAGAGAAAGCGTGGTAGCGTCAGTACCAGATAACGGGAATCATTACTTTCACGCAAACGACGCCATGGCGTATATTCAGGGGTGGTGAAAATTTTGCCAATATCCCGAGGATTCCCCAGTTCTCTCCAACTGTTCATTTGCATGATGCTCGGAGATGAAGAGGCAATGAAAGGACAGTGAGCCGCTGCCGCGATCTTGGCTAATTCAGTTAATAGAGCAACGCTCTGTGGACTGTGATCAAACTCAAAATCGCCAATCATGCAACCAAAGGGTTCTCCGCCAAATTGCCCATATTCATGTTCATATATCTGTTTGAAGATCGGGCTTTGATCCCATGCAGAACCCCGATAACGGCGCAGTATTTTTGCTAACTCATCCTGACTGATATTAAGTACACGGATTTTTAATGTTTCATTAAATTCTGTATTATTAACAAGATAGCTAAGACCTCGCCAAGCGGACTCCAGTTTTTGGAACTCTTTATGGTGCAAAATATGGTTCATTTGCTCGGAGAGTTTTTCGTCAATTTCAGCGACTAAAGACTCAATAGTCAGCACAACATCACGGTTGACTTTTACCTGGCCTTTATTAACGTATGCAGCAAGAGTACCGATAGCTCGGCGCACAGTGGCGTTAGCTTCGTTAGTTCTAGGGCGAAAAGAGCGTTTTAAAATATCGTCTAACTCGTTTTCGACAAAACCGACAGCGACATCGAGTGTGTTATTGAGCTGGGACTGCGGCATGTTCTCCACTATTATTCTCCGTCTTCTGCTAAAGCATCGTGTTCTTCACTGAGCTTCGAAACCGTTCCCTGTACATCCGTCGCCAGACTCTGTAAAAAGTCTGGTTGTTCAAGTAGCTGTTTAACCACTTCTTCTGCGCTGGTTTTACCGTCCATATAGGTAATCAACTCAGCCAAATGAGTCCGCGCCTCAAGTAATTTTTCCATTTGGGGAATACGCCGAGCTAATGCCCCAGGGGAAAAGTCATCCATTGACTCAAAATCCAGTTCAATATTGAGTAACTCGTTATCCTCACTTAAGGTGTTATCCACGTAGAATTTAAGACGCGGCTTAATTGCTCTCATCCGTGCATCGAAATTATCTTGGTTAAAAGTAAGAAATTTACGCTCTTCAACAGCAGAGAGCGGTTTTTCTCGATGACCAGAAAGATCAGCCATAACACCGGTAACAAAAGGCAACTCTACTTTTTTGTTGGAGCCATAGATTTCGACGTCATATTCAATTTGCACTCGAGGTGCGTTATTTCTTCCAATAAATTTTTGCGAGCTTGAATCTTTAGCCATTTAACTGTCCTTATCGAAACGGTGGGTTGTTTTTCCCGGCTAGCTGTTTCAATGCAATAACAGCCTCCGGTAGAATTTCTTCAACAATGGAATAGAAATCCATACCTATCATCTCCTTGGTGCGGTAAATGAATATGGGTGCTGGATGACTTGGTTCGTAGTATTGGAAATATTCCAAAATACGGTCAAGCATCATAATTACCTCTTGCCTGGAGCTAATTCTTTTATCATTTGAACTTAAATATGCAATTTCATAATCTTCATTAACTTCCGATTTACTATCAGAAAGTTCAGAATAATCACGTGGCAGTTCATTTAGTAGTGAAAGTTGGAAAATATTTTTTTTAAAAAAGCCCTGTAATAAATTACAATTGAGTTGATACCCGTCGCTGCATTGATTTGCATAGAGTGAAATTTCCTCTAGAAATCTATCTATTCCTGATAATTGCTCTTGTAAACTAGGCAAGCAATTTTTCTGAAAATAATTATCAACTGTTATTAGCAATGAAGACGGTGTAATAGAATAACATTCCTGACCACTTAATGTGGGCTCAGTAACAATCATGTCCTGTAAAGTATAGGAATATTCTTCTATGATGCGCATCTCTTTAATCTCTGCAATACAGTGTGTCGTAGCTAACCAGCCTAAAGCAGCGGCATGGCCACCATTAAATGGCTCTTCCTCTGACTGTGGGTAGATAACAGCAGAATTATCCTTGATTAGTTGACTCAAGTTCATCAGACTCTCATAGAGAGCGAAAATACCTTTATTTTGAATGTTTGCTCTTATCAACCAAACTATTACACGCAGGTCAGAGCATTGATCTAGTAATTTGGTTGCTAGTTCATTAATATAATGCCAATTTATATTTGGAGGCTCATGCGAGCGAGAAAGAGGGTCCGCAGACTCATCTAATTGAGATAATATAGACTCAATTTCTCCATATGCCGGGTCATATTCAATGCCAAATGATGCCTGAGGAAACGTATTGAACATGTTATTTACCATCCGTTATTTAAAATAAAAAAATGACACAATCCCTCATTAAAACAAACCATTGCCGTGATTAATTTAAAAGTCAATAGTATGTGATGAATAATCACTTCATCCTTCGGCATGCATTAATAAATAACTCTATTCAGACAATATAAATAGGGATAAAGTTATTGTTAGTTATTTTCACCCTTTATGAGATCACAAAATTCACATAACTATTATAACTTGGACGAATCCCCACCAGAGGTTACTGAGTATGAAAAGGAATATCTATAATGACTTCGCATGGGAGTGCTTGCGTAGGAACCCACAATATATCAGAGATTGGGAATTTTTCATGAAGAATAACCATGAAAAAAAAGAGCCTTCTCAAGGTAAATCTGAATTTATTCAATCAGAGTTGGATTTAAATGCAGAACATAAATGGGGATTGATGAAATATATTTCGCCCTACGACTCTGATCCAGTAAATGTTTTTTGGTCACTAAAATTAAGTAACCGTTCTGTCAGAGTCACATTAAACAATACTGGAAAAATTAAAGGAGGATATACTTGGGGGGATATGTCAAACCAGCCTGGAATTGAACATAAAATCCTTCGAATGCATGATGATTCATTATGCGTGAAAATATTTAATCAGAATGCGTATTTTCAACTATTTATAGAAAGCACAACGGTGTTGATGGAGGACTCAAATCTCTATATTCCATTCCACCTTGAATCTGATACTTTTTCTAAAAATATTGAGATATTGCAGAGCATTGTTAACCATAAAATAGAAGTTGAAGCTAAAAAAGAGGAACAATACTTGGGCCTACTAAAAACTATAGATGATAGAAAAAAAGGCTTCTCACATCGAGATATAGCATCAAAAATATTTGGCAAGGAACTAGTTAATAATGAATGGTCAGCAGATAGTTGGGTAAGGGCAAAGATTCGCTATCGCATAAAAAAAGCGAATAAACTTATAAACCACGGTTATCTTGATTTTCTCTAGAGATCAGCCAAGTATATCAATTGGTTGGTAATGCCTCCAATTAGTAGAACATGTATTTTTCAATTGTAGTAGCACACTAAATTTGGCCACCTGAATAGAGGTGATATCATCACCTCATCGTCAAAACAGGTGACACAATGAACAGAAGTAATAGACGTAATTTCAGCCCTGAGTTCAAACTTGAAGCCGCCCAACTTGTACTCGATCAGTATTACACCGTGGCTGCCGCTGCTACGGCAATGAATGTCGGTAAATCCACCATGGATAAATGGGTTCGCCAGCATAAAGAAGAGCGGGCTGGAAAGTCCCCAAAAGCCTCGCCAATGACACCCGAACAAATTGAGATACGCGAACGCAAGAAAAAGCCACAACGTGCTGAAATATAAAAATATATATTAAAAAAGGCTACCGCGCTCTTGATGTCAGACTCCCTGAACAGTTCTCATTAGTTGAGAAATTCAGGGCGCGGTTTCCTGTTGCCGTTGTGTGCAACGTGTTTGGGGTCCATCGCAGCAGTTATCAATACTGGCGGCAGCCAGAGAGGCCTGATGCCACACGGGCGGCATTACTCAGCCTTGTTCGTGAAACTCATCGCGAAAGTCACGGCTCCGCAGGTGCGCGTAATATTGCAGCGATGGTCACCACCAAAGGCGTAAAACTGAGCCGCTGGCGGACAACAAAGCTAATGAAAGAACTTAATCTCATCAGCTGTCAGCAGCCTGGCCATCGATATAAGAAGGCGTCTAAGGAACACGTAGAGATCCCAAATTATCTGGGACGCCAGTTTGCAGTAACAGAGCCTAATCAGGTCTGGTGCGGTGATGTGACTTATATCTGGGCGGGTAAACGCTGGGCTTATTTAGCCATTGTACTTGATCTGTTTTCCCGTAAACCGGTTGGTTGGGCGATGTCATTTTCCCCGAACTCTGCACTGACAGCGAAAGCGCTGTCCATGGCCTGGGAAGCACGAGGAAAACCCGCTAATTTATTGTATCACTCGGATCAAGGTAGCTACTATACCAGCAGGAATTTCAGGCAGTTACTGTGGCGCAATCAGATAAAGCAAAGCCTGAGTCGCAGAGGGAATTGCTGGGATAATAGCCCGATGGAACGTTTTTTTAGAAGTCTGAAAACGGAGTGAGTGCCGGATAATAGATACGTGTATTTTGCGAAGCCAGCATAGCGATAACGAATGACATCACGGGATATTACAGCCAGCTCAGACCGCATCAATATAATGGTGGTTTGACGCCGAATGAGTCAGAACGATTGTTCTGGAAAAACTATAAAGTCGTGGCCAGTTTTTGTTGACCACTACAGGGTGTACTAATCAATGAGGGGCAGGTCAAACAAACGAAAGAACGTTATCACCAGTGAACAAATATAAATTGTAGTTGCACCTTTGCTACCCATGAAACTGTTGATCGGATAATTGTTAAACTGGAGGAAACAAAACCAGTGCCACCCCATCCGAGTCGTAATAATCAAGCCGTGTTTTGGTATTAAAAGAAGCCTGCGCAAGCGGTTTTTTTCGCTACGATTAGCCGAACACCAGAATATCCAGCGATATTTTAACTAGAAAAAAAGCCAACTCGAAAGTTGGTGTAATATTTGGAGTGCAGACTTTATACAGTAAAAATGATATAAATAGACCAACAGATAAAGGGAATATAAGCAGAAAAGATACTATTTTCATATCAGTATATTTTTGATGTAACTGATTGTAATAAATGGAAAATGAATATTTATAACTCAATAATCATTAGTAAAATGCAAGCCGATAAGATTTTTGCTCTGCGGCTTGAGCAGGCATTGCAAGGAGTTAAACAACAGGTTTTAGAGCAGGCGAAACTCTAGATATGGGGGTAACTCGACTGAGCTTTTACGCATCGTGTTTTACCTCAAATTATCAAGATGTATGCGCCAGTCAGAAGCAAGAAGACATTCGCTTCATGGAAGCTCTAGTCCAATTGTTACAGCATAATGATATCATTCGTGAAATGGTCGCTATCTATGTAGACCAGTTTTTAAAAGGTGTTAGAGAAGAGCGTATTCCCCAAATCCAAAGATTGCTCAGTAAAATGGGGGCTGATATTGCTTCCACATCAATGAGTAATCAGGCATTTAGCAGCGCTATAACTGCATCAGTCTATTACAGCGTGAGTATGAAGTTATCAATAGACAGTAAGCTGAATAAGATTTCTGCCATTGCAGTAACCGCTACGGGATTGTATGGGCATGTACAACAAGCGGCTAATGCTGCCCAACGACTGAAAATGCGAAACAAGCCTTATTATGTGGCGTTATATAGTCTGAAACTGGAAATGTTATATTTTCTTATCGAACCGGTCATAAGTAGAAATGATCATTTTTTTAGACCATCAATGGCAACAGATAGCGAAGTAGCCTCTGCAATCATGGGGATGATTCGTTAATGAAAAAGTTCTTCAAAGATTGGCTGGGAAGGCAGCTCCGATATTTTTTCACTGCCTATGTGCCTGTTATTTGCATCATTATTTTTGGCATGTTGGCGGTGTCATACTGGCCTGATTATGCTTGGGGTTCTACAGTTACTTTCGCTATTGTCGTTCTGGCGGTGACGTTCTGGCTTGTATAGACAATAATTTACGTCAGGTCGGTTACGATGCTCTAATATTATGCTTCCTTCTTAGCGCTATCCCCCCGTTTCAGGTTCTTCAGCTTTTCATTTAAAAGCAGTTTTACTGCTAGCTGCATCGCCATTTTATCGCCATCGCCATTTCAATCAATAAAAAAGCCAACTCGAAAGTTGGCTTAATGTACTGATTTAACAGCTTAAATTTGGTGGCCCCTACTGGACTTGAACCAGTGACCAAGCGATTATGAGTCGCGTGCTCTAACCAACTGAGCTAAGGGGCCAAACTTGGACGCTGATTATACGGTAGTTTTTATCCTGCGGTCTAG
>NZ_JBLWEX010000281.1:0-31335 GCF_048323875.1 Yersinia sp. LJYL362 | reverse complement strand
GCCGTCCGGTTTCGGATAAAATTTCATTTGTATTAACTGATTTAGAAATGCCGGAGATGGATGGCTTTACTCTGACACTGAATATTAAGCGGGATGAATTCCTGAAGAATATTCCGGTGATTATCCACTCCTCATTATCGGGTAGTGCAAACGAAGACCACGTGCGTAAAGTGGGGGCCGACGCTTATGTCGCGAAATTCGAAGCTAACGAATTGGAAGCCGCTATCCACAGTGCGTTGGATTCAAAAAAAGCCTTGAATCCATAACGCGAGCATTATCCTTGACGGCCCATTTCTGCTAGCTGAGTAGGAAGGGGCTGCTGATAATGTGTGAGGGTTAAATTATGATTCGTCAGCCAATAAGGCTTTTTTGGCCGCATCAAGAAATTCATCCGATAACTTATCCCCGGTGGTTGCACGCGCCAGCATTAATGCACCGGACAACATCGCAAACTGTGCCAACGCATGCTGCCTGCGTTGTTCAGCGTCTTCTATATTAGAGACGGACTCTACTCTCGCCAGCATGGATTTCACACCGCTGAGATAGACCTTACATACGGGATTATCATCATTCTCACGTGCCACATCACTGGCTAATGCGGTAATTGCACAGCCATTTTCAGCATGATCACGGTGGATCGGTGAGAGATACAGCTCCACCAACGTGCGCAGATTATTCTGATCCGCTTGGCTGCTGATTTCTTGCCAGCGGGTACTGGAATCGTCGAGTGCTTTGCGGCTGGCAATCGCCGCCAGTTCATCTTTAGAAGCAAAGTGACCGTAGAATCCGCCATGAGTCAAACCGACCGCCGCCATTAAATCGTTAACGCTGACGCCGTTCAAACCCCGAGCACGGAAGAGTTGCGAAGATGTCTCGACAATGGCCTCGCGATTGAGTGCCATTTGTTGCTTTGATACCCGGGCCATACATTTCTCCTAATTGAACAGGCAGCATCATAAAGTATGCCATGCTAACGCATCAATAGATGTCGCCTCTCATCAATACATAATCTATTCCTGCAAGTGAATCCTCGTTGACACTTAGATGATGCTGATCATAATATTAATAATAAATGATATTCGTCATCTATAAATTATCTATAAGAGAGCAAATTTCATGAATACGATCCCCGCGGTTCTTATTACAGGTGCGTCATCCGGTATTGGTGCCACTTATGCTGAACGCTTCGCACGTCGCGGGCATGACCTGGTCTTGGTCGCTCGCGATGGTGCGCGGTTGGAAGCATTGGCAGCTCAACTTCGTCAGGACAATGACATAACTGTTGACGTTTTACCGGCTGACCTGACTCAGCCCGACGAGCTTGCCGCTGTAGAAACACGATTACGAGATGATAATCGTATCGGAGTCTTGGTGAACAACGCGGGTATGAATATTAGCGGCAGTTTTATTGAACAGTCCACGGACGATATTACGCGGATTATCACCCTTAACACGACGGCTCTCGCGCGGCTTGCCAGTGCTATTGCGCCACGGTTGGCGGCCCTCGGCGAGGGGGCAATCATTAATATTGGCTCGGTGGTTGGCTTGGCTCCAGAATTTGGTTTGACGGTTTATGGTGCGACCAAAGCATTTGTGCTGTTTCTTTCTCAAGGGCTCAGTCTTGAGCTTGCCCCTCAAGGTGTTTATGTTCAGGCCGTATTGCCTGCCGCCACACGGACCGAAATTTGGCAGCGTTCGGGCACCGATATCAATACTGTTTCGGCGCTGATGGAGGTAGGGGAATTGGTGGATGCGGCATTAGTGGGCTTTGATCGCCGCGAACTTGTGACCATTCCACCGCTGCATGATATCGCGCAGTGGGCGGACCATCAGGCTGCGCGGCAAGCTATGTTGCCGGGTTTTGCTCAGGAACATGCTGCGGAGCGTTATCGGATTATCCCTGAGTGACATAACGAAAATTAGACGAGTATTTATATCAGGTAAAAGGGAAATTTAATGCAAGGGCGCGGGTTCGTCAGCTTGTCAGCAATTGGAACCCGCGCTTGGGCTTATAACCCTGCCGCGTAGCTGTGCAGTGCCGGATCGATATCTACCTGATAGCCTTTCACCAGCCGGTTGGTCTCATTGGCCATGCCGATAATTGCCAGTAGTTCGTTGCGCTGGCCCACTGTTAGCCCAGCCTTGCGCGCCGCGGCTAGGTGCGACACCGTGCAGTAATCACAGCCATTGGTTATCGAAACGGCCACGTAAATCAGCTCTTTGGTTAACGAGTCTAACTCTCCATCCGGGGACATAATCGCTTTTAGGCTCGACCAGGTGCGCTCCAGTGCGGCAGGGTCATTAGCCAGCGCCAGCCAAAAGTTGTTAATTGTCTCGACCTGCCGCGTCTGTTTAATGTCGTCGAATACTGCTTTAACGCGCGGTTCCGCCTGTGCTTCATCGATATAGTTCACTAAGGCCATATTGGCTCTCCCGTGGTTGGCCGCTTAATGCACTGCGGCGTACATGATTCTTTTCTCATCGGCCTGATCGGCGGTAAACTCTTCCACTATCCGGCCCTGCCGTGATACCAAAATGCGATCAGACAGCGCCAGAATCTCCGGCAGATAGGAGGAAATAACCACCACCGCCAGACCGTCATCCGCCAACTGATTAATTAACTGATGTATTTCGTGGATCGCGCCGACATCCACGCCGCGTGTCGGCTCATCAAAAATAATTAAGCGCGGCTGCTGTACCAGACTTTTGCCGATCACCACTTTTTGCTGATTACCCCCCGACAGCGCCACCACCGGCTCTAGTGGGTTGAGGGCGCGAATATTGAGCCGTTGCCGCCACTGTTCAGCCAGTGCGGCTTGTGCCCGTCGGCTAACCAGCGGTGAATGATGTAGGTTGGAGGCCAGTAATCCGGCATAGAGATTTTCGGCAATGGTTGCCGTTTCAAAAAAACCTTCTGATTTACGGTCTTCGGTCACATAGACGATGCCATCTTTCATCGCCTGACGTGGCACGCGGTAGCGCACCGGCTGGCCATTCAGCTCAATCGTGCCGCCGCGCGAAAAATCCCGCTTATCAATGCCAGCAATAATGCGGGCGGTTTCACTGCGTCCGGACCCTACCAGACCAAAAATGCCGGTAATTTGGCCGCGGTAGAGGGAGAACGCGTTATTACGCACCACATTGCCACGTGAGAGATCCTGCACACTGAGGATTTTCTGCCCGGCGGGGCGCGGGGTGCGCGTCGTTACTACTGGGACATTCTCTGTCGTTCTTCCGATCATATGGGCAATAATACTTTCGCGGCTAAAGGCCTGAGCGTCGTCGGTAATAACATGCTTGCCGTCGCGCAGAATAGTGATGCGATCCGCTAGTTGCAGTGCCTCTTCAATGGCATGACTGATAAATACCAGCGTGATGCCTTGTTTCTGTAAGCGGCGAATAAGGGCGAAAAAGTGTCGTTTCTCCTCGGGTGTTAACGTGGCGGTCGGTTCATCGAAAATGATCACTTTGGCTTGCAGGCGCACTGCGCGCGCAATCTCCACCATTTGCCGTTTTGCTGCGCCCAGAGTGGCCACTTGCACCGTAGGATCAACAGGGAAACTAAGAGTTTGCAGGAATTGCTGCGCGGCAATATAGACACCGCGTAGGCGGTTAAAGGTTTTCTCATCACCCAGCCAGATGTTTTGTGCCACGGTCATCGACGGAATTAGGCTGGTCTCCTGAAAGACCATGGCAATACCCTGTTTACGCGACTCGGCGGGGGAGGTAAAACTGATGGGGCGGCCTTCCCAGCGCAGTTCACCTTGTTCTGGTATAACCACCCCCGCCATGATTTTACTGAGTGTTGATTTCCCCGCACCGTTCTCACCGAGTAGCGCGTGGACTTCACCGGCGCGTAGGCTAAAGCTCACATCATCCAGCGCCTGCGCACCGTGATAATGCTTACTGATGTTATCTAATGTCAGTAGCTTATGCATGCAGTGTCTCCTGGCGCAAATTAATTAGCGCATCGCCGCCGCGTGATGCCACCCACAGGGAATCGCCGGTATCCAGCACGCTGTTCACACCGTGCCGCTGCCCATCGGCACGGCTGTGATAGCTGGCAATCGGCTGCCCCTGTTTATCCAGCTGTATCACCAGCCCCCACGAGCGGCTGGGTGACCAGGGCTTGTGCACCCCCATAGTTTTGACCGCTCCGCACTGAAGCGGCTCAAGAAAGCTATGACCGGATGCATAAGCGGGTGCAATCCAAAATGATGGCGGTACTTCAGCCAGCATTGCCAGCCGATAGGCTTTCTCTTGCAAAACAAACTCCACCAGCCGGTTGCGTGGGGCAAAGCAGCTCAGCCAGTAGCCATTGCCATCATGACGGGTAACAATACGCGATGGATAAGCAGGCAAATGGTCCAGCACCACATTGATGCCGGGGCGGGAGAGTGTCAGTTCAATCACCCGATGACACCAACTTTCCGTGACCAGCAGTGTATTGGCCTGACGACCGAGGGTAATACCTTGCGGGTAGCCTAGCCCGTCGGCCAGGCAATGTGCCTGCTTGTGGGCTAAATCCCACAACCACACCGCGCCTTCCCGATGTTTTAGCAGCAGATCACGCGACCACTCGGTGGCAGGGAGTCGCCCGGAGCCGATGCACAGCACCAGTTGTTGTCTATTCAGAAACAACATGGCGGTAATACAGCGCACGGCATCATGTGGGGGAGGTAATGGCTGGGGCGCGCCGTCCTGCCACAGCCATAATGAGTCATCTGTTAATGCTAATGCCAGCCCGCCACCAGGGCGTGCGGCGATACTGACAATCGGCTGCAGAAATTGCCACCGCAGGGTCGGCGCACTGTGCGGATCCTTAGCTAACTGTAATAACTGGTTGCCGCTGGAGAACAGCACCTGCTCGCCGTCTGCGGTTAAATTATCCGGTTGCGACGTGGCCAGCCAAGTAGCCGCATCATCCAGCGCGCTGTTGGGTTGCAGTGGCCCATCCAGCGGCGGAATGGTCAGCGCTTTACCGCGAAAAAGATCAAACCCTGAAAAACGGCTCATGCGACTCGCCCCCAATAAGAGTGGTAACCGGTCCAATGGGGATCGGCGTCGGGCAAACGGTAGCGGCCAATACGGTTATTCAAAATTCCGCCCACATAGAGATATCCTTTGTGTTCGCGCATTGACGTGACCATCGGATGGCTCATGCCACCCAAATTACCCAGCACATCATGAATCTCGCCTTGCTCACTGAATTTCACCACGCCGCCGGTATTGATATTGGGAAATAGCCACTCATCCTGCACCAGCCGCCGAGTCATGCGCCGCCGCATGCCAGGGTGACGTAGCGCCAGATCGAAGGTGGGGGTGCGCATGCCGAGCCACGCCATCCAGTAGCGGCCGTCTGACGCGCGGTTAATGTTGTCGGGATAACCGGGCATATCGCGGATAACACACTCCAGTTGCCCTTTTTTCGGCCCGTCGAACCAGTAGCGATGCACGCGGCAGGCCCAGGATTCAGCCAAAAATAGTGACTGCCCATCGTGGGCGATACAGATGCCGTTGGTGTAGCGCAGGCCACTGAGCAGTGTTTCGGTTTTGCCGCTATCGGGGAAGTAGCAGAGCAGGCGGCCGGTTGGGCGGCTTTCGATGCTATCGAGCGCCCATTCGTGCGCGTCATAGCGCGTGGTGGAATCGGTAAAGAACACCCGTCCATCTGGTGCGATATCACAATCGTTGGGGTCACGTAGCCGTGCATCATCCACCACGGACAGCCACGAACGGCGGGTTTGAGTGGAAAGCTGCGTCACGGAACGGTCGGTTGCCACAGAATACAGCCCCATGGCGCCGACACAGATTTTCAGCGATTGGTCTTTATCCAGTGCCAGACCAAGCGGGAAACCGCCGATATGAGTGAAGACTTCAGATTGCTGATAATCGGGCGCGAAGAAGCGGATTATCTCGCCGTGACGGGTGCCGCAGTAGAGGTTGTCCTGGTTATCGAGAATCACATCTTCCGGCCCTTCCAACTCACCGAGGCCGATAAATTCAGTGTCCGCCAGTTTGTCGTTCAGCGACCAGGCTGATTGTGCTGCCGGTTCTGCTGACAGCGTTTCACCCATGCGGGTGTAAATCGGTGCCACATAGACATTCGCCAGCACTTTGTGGCGGTTCTTCAGCCAGCGAATATCAAGAAAGACGGCGGCAATCAACACCGCACCCAGCACCATTTGGGTACTGCCGCTGGGCAACCCGAGGCGGATTAGCCCATTGGTCAGCAGCAAAACAATGACAGCGCCGAGGAGACCTTTCATGATGGAGCCACGCCCGCCGCCGAGGCTATTGCCACCAACGACACCCGCAGTCAGCGCCATAATCTCGAGCCCTAATCCCGTCCCCGGGCCTACGCCGCCCATCCGTGTGGCGAGCAAAAAACCCGCCAGCCCACAGCACAAACCGGAGAGTACATAGGTGATAAATACGGTGCGGCGCACGGCAATGCCGGTGTTCCATGCCGAGCGGCGCGAGCCGCCCACCGCCTGAATGTGCCAGCCAAGACGCATGCGGCTGAGCAGCAGATGCAGGCCGATGGCTACCAGCCCCGCTAGCACAAAACTGACTGGCAGCGGCCCGATTCCCTCTTCACCGATGAAATTCCACTGCGGGTTATCCACTGACGACTGTTGAATTTGAGAGGCGTATTTCACCACCAGAATATCGAACAATGTGCGCAGGAGGATAAAACTGACCAGCGTGGTTAGAAAGGCCCGCAGTCGTAAATAGCCAATCAATACACCATTAAAGGCACCGGCCAGTGCACCAACCGCCAGTGTCAGCAGCAGCGATTGCCACAGCGGTAGCCCAAGCAGAGCGTTGGCCGAAACGGCGGTAAAGGCGCTAAGGGCAAAGATAGCACCGACACTCAGGTCGATACCGCCGCCAAGCATCACGATGCTCATCCCCATCACCACCAGAGCAAATTCACCCCACTGCCGCGAGGTGTCGGTCAGGCTCGAAAGAGCGAAAAAACCAGGTAAAAAATGGCCGAGCACCGGCAGCAGAATCAGCAGAAACAACAACGGAATCACATTGTCGATCCAGCGCTTGGTCAGCAGTTCACCGATGAGATAACTGGGAATGATATTGTAGCGGAGTCGTGCCGCCCGTTCGCGTATAGACATGATGAGTGACCCGATAAATGAAGTGATCAGCCGCGCACGACTGATCGAGAGTAATTAGGCGGCAGCGTTGGCTTTCAGAGACCAGCAGGTTCCGGGCTTCACGTCAGCACGTGTAGTGATGGATTCCGGCGTGTAAATCCAGGTTTTAGCACTGCCCGCCTGTATCCCGCTTTGCAGCAGATATTTCACCAGCGTGCTGATATCGCGCGATTGATTCGGCACATCGGTGGAAACCAGCGCATCAATCACGCCATTACTGAGACGATCACAGTCGGCCTGTTCGCCACCACCGGTTGTGGCGAGAAAGATTTTGCCGGTTTTACCCGCATCGCGGATGGCTGCACCAGTGCCTTGCGCGGTAGTTGACCAGAAATCAACAATGCCGCACACGTCAGGATGCTGTTGGATTAGCGTACTGGTGACGTTGCGTGCAGTGGTTTCGTCCCAGTTGGAGTAGGGCGCAGCAACCACTTCAAAACCAGGGTGTTTTTTCAGTTCTTCCTGCAAGCCCGCCCACTGATCAAGGCTGGAGGCGTTAACCTGATCGCCCTGAATGACGCCAATTTTTTGGGTTGAGTTGGCACCACAGCCGTTAACGACCGCTTGCGCTTCTAGCTGGCCCACGGTGGTCCAGTTGCTGCCGACAAAGGCGTCTGAGGAGAAGTTACTCGGGTTATCGACTTGAATAACATAAATGCCTGCTTGCTGCGCCCGCTTATAAAGGCGCGAATAGGATTGCAGGTCGGGTGATTGCACGATAACTGCAGCGACCTTGCGGTTAATTGCGTCGGTCAGTGCTTCTGCGCCGTCGTCTGGCTTCCAGTTGGGATCACGTGTTTCAAAGTGAATACCTTCTGCTTTTAGTGCGTTGCCGATGTAGTGCGCCCAGCCTTGTGACAAGTCCATGCCCATCGCCATTGGGATCAGTACCACCGTCTTATCTTTGAAATGCTCAGCCACGCTGGTGGGGCCCGGTTCGTCGCGACCAAACGCACTGCCACCCCATACACTGATTACTAAACTCAGCGCGACTATTTTCTGCCATTTTTTCATGTTCGCTACCCTGTGTGAATAAATGATGACTCAGATGTCGCCCTGCTGATCAGTTTGCTCATCGCGAGGGTTAATGACCCCGTCGATAATCAGGGCAATTAAAAGAAAACTGGCTTTGATCAAATTTTGATAGAGGTCGGAAATATCAAGAATGGTTAAACCATTTATTAACAGACCAATAAGGAGCGTGCCGTAAATAACATTACGCATGCCGCCTCTGCCACCCGATAAACCTATTCCACCTACGACCACCACTAATATCACGTCATACAGGAGTGTGGAGTGAATAATACGGGTGTTAATGGAGTGCAAACTGGCAACAATCACCAGGCCAGCAATAAATGCCACCAGTGCAGAAAGGGTATATTGCAAGGTAATCAGTGGACGAACGGGAATGCCGATATTACGCGCCGCCTGTAAATTATCGCCCATTAAATAGAGATAACGGCCATACTTAAAAAAGCGTAGCAACACCGCCATCAGCGCCGCCAGCACGAAAAACAGCACTATCTCCAATGGAACGGGGCCGAGTGCCGCTTCGCCCAGTGCGGCCAAGGTATGCTGAGATTTTGGCAGATAGATAACATCCTGGCTTATCAATTGTGACCGACCCACGCCGTAGACCAGAATGCCGGTAGCCAGAGTGGCGAACAGGGCCGGAATCTCTGCGTAGGCAATCAGCAGGCCATTCACCATGCCAATGGCAATCACCGCCAGCAGGGTTAATGGCAATGCTACAGCAAGGGGCATTTGTTGATTAAGCATATTCAACAGCCAGGCGGTAGACATCGCCATAACTGATATTAATGAGAGATCGATTCCTCGACCAATAACTATCATCCCCATTGCCACGGCGAGAATGCCAAGAAGCGTGACACTACGAACTAAATTAACCAAATTATCCGTGGATAAAAAACGGGGTAAGCAGAAGGCGAAAACGATAAAAATCGCTATCGATAAAAGAAGTACGATAATTCCCTGCCGGTCGCGCCGGTAAATTTCACTGACATTCATTGTTAACTCTTTTTATAATCTCATTAGGCAGTGAGATAATGTTTTTGTTTTTATATTAGAGCCAACAATTAAAGTCAAAGCAGTAAATCGTCTAGCGATAGAACAAAAAAAGAAATAGAAATAATATATTGTCTATGACAATTATTTAAATGGCTGAAACAGATGCCTTGAATTAAGGCATCCGCTGGATGAGGATGGTCATGGTTAATTTATATTTCACATTATTAACAGTGGGTCCTGCTGACAAAAGTCTGCCAGGTGCTCAATTAAAGCCCGCACTCTGGCAGGAACATAGCGTTGCTGCGACCATACGGCGTAAATCTCGCGAGAGGCACCTTGCCATTCGGGTAATACCTGAATCAGTTCACCGCGCTGTAGTGGGTTATGGCACAAACTGACAGGGCAAAATAGGATACCTAATCCTGCTTGTGCCGCCTGTAGCGCCAGATAAACGCCGTTAACACAAAATTTCCCTTGGGGTTGCCAGCGCACGGTTTCCCCGCTGTGGCGGTGTTGCAGTGCCCAGGTCGATAACGGCGCGCTGACCACCAAATCACATAACCGTAGCTCATCCATGGATTCAGGTATGCCGTGTTTCGCGAGATAATCAGGTGAGGCGACCAACAGTATCTCCTTGCTTTGCCCCAGTTTTCGCATATTGAGTAATGAATCTGGCTGAGCGCCTACGCGGATCGCCACATCAGCGCCGCTACCAATTAAATCTTGCGTGTAGTTGTTCAGTTCCAGTTCAAGCTGGACGTGTGGATATCGTGTTAAAAACGACATCCAGGCGGGCGCCAGATTGTCATTGGCTAAATCTGCCGGTGCCAGCACTCGGATCAGGCCGCTGACCTGATGAAGTGTGATGTCCAATTTCGCTGTTGCTTGCTGTAAAGAATGCACCAGTGGGCGACACTGTTCGTAATATTGCCAGCCTTCACTGGTCGGAGTCATGCGCCGTGCACTGCGGTGTAGCAGGCGGCAACCCAGATGTTGTTCCAGCTTCTGCAAGCGGCGCGTCAGGGTCGACGGTGGAATCGCGGCTTTTTCCGCCGCCGCCCGCAAACTTCCCATTTCTACAATACTCACAAAAAGCGCTAATTCATCCAGCATAATTTCATATTTGGAATTTAAGATTCAATTTATCAATCTAGTTTCATTAATCAGCCTTGTCTAGAATTTCGTAATCGTTGCTTTGCCGCTCTTTTCTACAGCAAGAGTGACCAGAAAACGGATCGCAATTTACCGTGCGTCCAGCATTACATTTATCACGATAGGAAATACCACTATGCAGAGTTATCGTTTCAAACAATTTGGTCATCTTGACCACTTAGCGCTTTGTCAGGAAGAGATGCCGGTACCAGAGGCGCGAGAAGTGTTAGTTCGAATACGCGCCACGTCACTGAATTATCGCGACCTGGCCATTATGAATGGTCAATACACCTTACCCTCTTACCCAGGACATATTCCGCTATCCGATGCGGCCGGTGAGGTTATCCAAATGGGTCCGCGGGTCGAGCGCTTTAAGGTGGGCGATCGGGTAGTGAATACCTTTATGCCGCGCTGGTTTGGCGGTGCTTTTCAGGCCTCAGGGCGTGCTGAACTATACGGTAGTGACCGCGATGGTTGGCTGACGGAATATAAAGTGGTTAGCGAAGAGTCACTGCTAGCGTTGCCTGATTATCTCAGCTTTGAGCAAGGGGCAACGCTTCCCTGTGCCGCAGTCACTGCGTGGTCGGCACTTAATGGTGACCGGCCAGTTAAAGCGGGTGAGACGGTGCTAACCTTAGGTTCCGGTGGCGTTTCCCTGTTTGCTATCCAGCTAGCGAAAGCCATGGGGGCGAGGGTCATTGCCACGACCTCGAGCGAAACCAAAGCCGCACAGCTGAAAGCACTGGGTGCCGATGAGGTTATCAACTATGCTCAGCACCCGGATTGGAGCCATGAAGTGCTGCGCTTAACCGCAGGGGTTGGGGTGAATAGAGTGGTTGAAGTCGGCGGGCCGGGCACGCTAAATCAGTCCATTAGCTCTATCTGTATTGGCGGAGAACTGGCGCTGATCGGTTTTGTGGCGCACGATGCAGTGGCAATCGATTTTTTCAGTTTATTCAACAGTTCTGCACGCTTTCGGGTGATAAATGTCGGCTCACGTGAGGATTTTGAACAGATGAACCGCGTGCTGGTGCAACATCAAATCATGCCAGTCATTGATAGTGCTTTCGCGTTTGCCGATGCTAAACAGGCCTGGCGGCACTTTGATTCACGCCAGCATGTGGGGAAAATTGTTATCAGTCATTAACCCATTAGCGCAGACAAGAACATGAGAGATCCGTGTTTATCGTATCTGAAATGCAAACAGCCCGCGTTTAAGCTACGGTTTCCCGACGGATCTCTTTACCATTGAGATAGAAGGGGAGCACTTAAACTATTGAGTCAATATTTGAGCCAGTTTCTTTATACCGTCAACGATTTCTGATGGGGAGTGTGCGGCAAAACCTAACAGGATGGCCTGGCTTGTTGGCTCTGTTTGGCAGTAGCGTGAAAGAGGTTGTGCGCCTAAACCTGCTTTACGACATTGTTCAATCATGTCAGATTCCTGAATATCTTTCGATAGCCAACAGACAATATGAATGCCTGAATCCGACGGTTCTGCGAAGATAATTTCTGGTAGATATAATTGTATGGCTTCAATCATAACCTGCTGGCGTTCATGACAGGCTTTTCTAACCCGCCTGACGTGACGCGCATAATGGCCTTCAGAAATAAATGCAGCAAGTATTGTTTGTTCTAAATAAGATGTACGCGTATCTGCGTAATATTTGGCAATTTTAAAAGACTCCACTAGATTTTCAGGTATGACTAGAAAACCTAAATGAAATCCCGGAAACATCATTTTAGAAAATGAGCCAGCATATATGACACGCTGTTGTTTATCTAATCCTTGCAGCGCTTGTATCGGCTGGCCGGTATATCTGAATTCACTGTTATAATCATCTTCAAATATCCACATATTATTTTCAGATGCCCAGTCAAGTAGCGCAATTCTTCTGGACAGACTTAATGTACCGCCAAGCGGAAATTGATGGGATGGCGAGGTGAAAATCATTTTTGCCTGTGGCCAATGTTTTATGGCATAGGAAATATCCATACCATTTTTATCACTGATAACCGGGCGGATTTTGGCACCCATCGACGTAAATGCGCCTAAAGCGCCATCATATCCCGGTTCATCTAACCAAACTTCATCCCCTTTTTGCAAAAGAACGTGCGCTGCAAGATTTATTGCTTGTTGGGTTCCATTGACAATAAGTATCTGTTCATCAGTACAATTCAGGCCACGTGTTGTGCGAACATATTCACTAATGGCTGACCTTAATGGTTTAAATCCCAAAGGTTCATTGAGCTTCCAATCTTGGTGGCGAAACTGCCGCCAGGTTCGTCCTAATAGTCGCCCCCAAAGTTCATATGGGAATAAATCTATACAACCGATTCCAATATTAAATTTCATATTATTTCCGGCATATGGCGAGGTCATATCCCAGATTTTTTTCATTACCTTAATACGAGGATTAATGTTTGGGACGGCATTCTTATGACTTATTTTGGGGTGAGGTGATATCGATTTAATTTGAATCACTTCATCAGGAATTACCGATGTAACATAAGTTCCGGAACCTTTTTTTGTGATCAAATAACCTTCATCAATAAGGCGTTCGAAACCCGATAAAATAGAGTTTCTTGAAATTGACATCATTTCAGACAGTGTTCTGCTGGAAGGGAGTTTCCTTCCGGCTTTCAGCTGACCATTCAGTATGAGTTCTTTTATAATCAAATAAAATTGCTCTCTAATTTTCCCTTCTTTAAGCAATATGTTTGGGAAGCTGGCAACGTTTTTTTTCATTATTAAAGTGGACCCATTAAAAATTAAAAAAGTGTACCTTATATGATACCACTACAAGCGCTACTCTTTCATTTCAAAATGCATGACATTCCAATAAGGTGTTTGATATGACTGATGAAAATTTAAAAATCTCCGTGGTGCCAGTACAAGAAGAAGATTACTCAAAATGGTTACCTTACTGGCTAAACTATCAGCAATTCTATGAAGTTCAGTTGCCTGAAGAGACCACAATGGAAACATGGAAGCGTTTTTTAGCTGCAGATAAAGATATGTATTGCGCAGTAGCAAAAGACGGGCAGACAATTCTTGGGTTTGTTCACTATGTTTTTCATGGTTCAACATGGTCTGTAAATGATTTCTGTTATTTAGAAGACCTGTTTGTTGCCAAAGACAGTCGAAGTAAAAATATAGGAAAACATCTTATTGAGTATGTGAAACAGGAGGCCAAGGCACGCCAATGTGGAAGATTATACTGGCACACACAGGAGAAAAACGTAACAGCGCAGCGACTTTATGACTGGATAGCAGAGAAACCGGGCGTCATAGAGTATAGATTAGCCCTCTAAGCTTCACTTACTGAGCATATGACTCAATTAGTCAGTAATATAAAGAGGTTAGAGGAGGAGTATCCTCGATACTTTTTCCGCAGCAAAAGTAAAAAGCCCGCTCAGGTTTCCCCTGAGCCTTTGTGTGACTTATCTTGTGAATAGTTGGCGATACAGTCGTGGAATGATGGATGGTTATGCCTACAGTTGTCAGGGCAATACCGCTATCCTTCATCTTAATATATTTGTTTCTCGGCGAAACGTTACCGTTGAGAAAAATGCGGCGTGCACGGTAATTGTCACCGGCGCACGGATGATGGGTTAATCAAATAAGGAGAATACGAAATGTCTAACCATCCCACGATTGCGCTTATTGGTCCGGGTGCTATTGGCACCACCATCGCCGCTGTACTGCATGAAGTTGGCCGCACGCCAGTCCTTTGCGGTCGCACCGCACATCCGCAGTTAATTCTGCGTCACGATGATGGTGAGATAGTGGTGCCAGGCCCGGTATTGAGCAATCCGGCAGCTATCAGTCACCCGTTCAATCTGGTTTTTCTGGCGGTGAAAACCACTCAGGTCGCTGACTGCGCCAACTGGTTGGCTGCGCTGTGCGATGAAAACACGGTGATATGTGCACTGCAAAATGGCGTCGAGCAGAAAACTCGGTTGGAACCCTATGTCAACGGTGCGACGGTGTTGCCTTCGGTCGTGTGGTTTCCGGCACAGCGCGAGCCGGATGCCTCAGTCTGGTTGCGCGCTAAACCGCGCCTGACGCTGCCGGATGTGCCGCAGGCAACGCGGGTCGCTGATGCGCTCAGCGGCACCCGCTGCGCGGTTGAGCTGTCAGCTGATTTTCTCTCCATCGCCTGGCGCAAATTGTTGCAAAATGCGGCTGCTGGTCTGATGGTACTGGCTAATCGTCGTGCCGGGATGTTCTCACGCGAGGATATCACTGAATTGGCACTGGCTTATCTGCGTGAGTGTCTGACGGTAGCGCGAGCGGAAGGTGCCGTATTGAGCGATAATGTTCCGCACGAGATCGTTGACGGCTTTCATCATGCCCCTGCGGATCTGGGCACTTCCATTCTCGCTGATCGTCAGGCCAACCGCCCATTGGAGTGGGATATCCGTAACGGCGTGATACAGCGTTATGGTCGTTTACAGGGTATTCCTACGCCGATCAGCGACGTAGTGGTGCCACTGTTGGCTGCAGGGAGTGATGGTCCGGGTTGAAATCGTTAATTACAGGTGTGTTTGCAAGGCAATAGCCTCTGAATCGCTACTGATTTGAGCAATATATCCAGACTCTTGAGATGACTAACACTGTATCGGTATGCGCGATGCAACGGTATGCCTGCATCTCTTTGTCTATCAAAAAAACAAATTAGAAAAGCCCGCTTAGTTGCCTAAGCGGGCTTTTCTAATTTGGCTCCTCTGACTGGACTCGAACCAGTGACATACGGATTAACAGTCCGCCGTTCTACCGACTGAACTACAGAGGAATCGTGTGAACGAGGCGAATAATAGCGGGGGTGGTGGCGTTTGTCAAAGTAGAAAAACACTAAAAATGCGCGTTTGCTGAGAGAATGAGCTTATTGGCTTGTTTTTCAGCAAACTTGTTTGCTTTTCCGCTATTTTTATCTGATTTTTATCCAGATTTATCATGACGTGTTACGGTGTCACTTTAACTAACTGGCTGTTTTTTACCTGATTACCGGTATCATCAAAATATACATACTCCAAGGTCAGTTTGCCGCTTAGTGAGGTGGGTGGGTGCTCAAATTGATACTGTCGCTCTGCAAACGGGGTGATCATCATATTCATCTGTTGTGCGATGGTGTGGTTTTGTTGTGTGCTGCTGAGCTGCATCTGACCGAATGAAACATGATATGGCGTGGGATTATGAACGCTGAGGACGTATTCTTTATTTTGTTTTTGTAGGGTAAAACTGACCTTTTTCATCGCTTCATCCGGTTTAGGCGCTAATCCATTGGGCCGATAAAAAATTTTCATCTGCGTGTTCATTGCCATTGCGACTTGAGCATGAGCATCGGCGTTACGCCGTGTTTTAGGGGGGATTTCATAGAGGTTAAGCCAATAAACTGACTCTCGATCGGTGGGCAAATTGTCGCCTTTATTAATAATTCGCAGCGCTTGTGCGGCACTGGGCTGCATTTTAAAGACCGCCGGTAACACCATAAATGGGGCTTCAGCTTGGTCCGGTGTGCTATCTACGTCGCCATTGTCAACCCAAGTCTGTACGACGACCGGGTAATCATTGGTATTCGCCAGCATCAATGTGCGCTCGCGTGATTCGGGTTGATAAATCATCCGGGTTGAACTGGCAACAAGGCCCGCGAGAGCCTCTTGATTGATGCTGAGGAACAGTAAGAACAGGTAGAGATATCTCATTGTATTTTCACCAAAACATAAGCTGTAGCATCAATTTTACCGGCTGTTGGCGTGCCATTCGGTAGTTTTTTTAATGTGGCAGTGAAGTGGTGCGAATAGTTGTTGAAACCCGCAGCATTACTACCATTAGCATTAGCCCCGGTGAGAACCGGATACCAACCTGCACTGGTAGTGGAAATACAGTTACTGACACATCCCCCCCAGCCAACAAAATTCATGGCTCTGCCGCTGCTGTCACTGAGGCTGATCCCCACACCGGTGGCAATACGTTTGTCTGTGCCATAGTGATCAGAAAGCAGATAACTGACACCGCCCGCAGAATTGACCAATCCTAAGCCTTGAGCAATCAGATAGCCGGGTAATGAGGTCTGGATACCGAGTGCGGTTTGACCACTATTAATGCCCGACTCGGTGCCAGATTGACATTCGATATCAACAGTAATATCTGCGCTACGTGTCTGATTATCATTGAGTTCATTCACAGTGATAATGGGGAAAACCACATAAGGCGTTACGTTGCGCACCACGCAGGTGTTTTTACGTGTCAGGACAGACACCGGTGAGGTATTCATACCAAATGCCATATAGCGGCCGGTTCCCCATGTCTGATAGTTGGTTGCTGAATCATAGCCTGCTTCTGGTACTGGCATACCGGGCCCTTTGAACACCACATATCCATTAGGTTGATTGCAGGTATAACTGCCGGAGTAACTCTCGGCCGCCGGCCCCGGACATCCCCAACTGGAAGGGCCGGGTGTACGATCCACCGTCCCAACCTTTTTCAATTCGGCGCGGATTTGGCTGAAATGCTTGCCTTTAATCTGAATTTTATTACCGACCACATCGTATTTTTTCAACGGAATTTGCTGCCAAATTCGGGTGAACTCAATGCCACTATCAACATGGATCAGTTTTAACGCGGTATAAGGGAAAAAGGTCTGAAAATAATTGTCACCCATATTGGTGTAGCCCCCGACATTGCTATCACCATTAGTCGCAAAAACTTCAAATAAGCTGTCTTTATCGGCGACATCACACTCATAGATAACAGCCTCGGGATCTGACCAGAAGCGGGCAGGGACTAAGCTGATAATGCTGGAGGCCAGAATGGAATCGATGGGCTGAATGTAATTACTGGTGATATTGACATTGCCTAGTTGCAACGAAGCACCGTAGTTATCACCACCGATATTCGCGCCTTTCCAAACACATTGGGCATAGCCGGGCAGGGCGAGACTCAACAAGACGAGGGAATAAAACCATCGCCAGCGGCGTGAGAAAAGAGGATTGCCTTGGTAACGGTGGGTTGCACGGTGTGTTATAGGATTCATACTGTTTCTCTGATTCAATGCAGGGTAACGACACACAAGGCATCGAGTTTATACAGCTGTTTATCTTTATTGGGCGTACCTAAATCGTAATCTAGCTGGCAGCGCTCATTATCGGTATCGCCCCATATCAGCAGAAGTGATCCACGTGCCTGTTCGGCGCGTAAATAGGCCTGACTGGCTTGGCCAACCATACCGACTTCGCTATCTTGACGATTATTATCGTCAAGCGGGTTAGCTGGGCTGCTCAGGGTGTAAACCACTGCGCCCATAGGGACTTGGCTACCATCAGCCAGTTTGACCGTGATTAAGAGTGGGTATCCGCTGAGGGTACGGAAACGGACTTTGACTGCTGAACCGGCATAGGGAGCAATTTGGCGCTCCCCGTCCTGAAGTTCAGTATTGAAATCCATACCATCGGGATCAAGGGTGATGGTGTTGTAGCGATATGGCGTTAGGGTCGGAACTAAGGCATAGCCGAAGCTGTCAATTTTTGCCCCTTGCCCATACATAACTTTGGCCCCACTGGCCCCTTTTGCCTCAATCAGCGCAAAAGTATCACTCAGATATGGCCCCAAAGTGACCCCTCCGCGGTGAAAAGCGATGGATCCACGCGTGCTGGCTGAACCTTGCCAGTAACCAGGGCTGAATGAGGCACTACCACTCAGGCTGGTGATCGGCAGCCGTTTTTGCAGGCTGCCACTAAAGGTATTTTCTTTGGATTGCTCACTGCGGGCGAAGTCCATGCTGTAACTGGCTGACTGATCATCGCCCATCACACCCGCCAGCGAGGTCTGATAGCTGGCACCACTGACTCGGCTATTAACCGCACCGGCAGAGACATAGGGAGCCTGAGGGTTGCCGCCTAATGGGAATGAAAGGGACATTTGCACCACGGTTTCATTGGTAGCGAGCAGGTTCGCCCCGTTCGCCGCCGGCATACCGCTGCCGGGGTCGACAAAGTAAGTTTCGTTGCTGCCGCCGCCGGTTTTTTGCTGTGAAACGGCAAGGTTAAGGCTGGTATTACGCCACAGGGTATTGGCATAACCCAATTGCAACTGGGTATCCCGCTTGCGTGAATTGCGGTAATCCTGTGAGGATGCCGTCAAATACAGTGAACCGTAACTGTTAAGGTTCTGATTAAGAGAAATTTCTGCCCGGCTACGTTGTTGGTAAGTTCCCGAGCTCCATATTTTGCCGCTACTGGCCGCCCGTATGCCCAACACATCACTTAAATCACGGTAACCTTCCGTTGAATAACGGTAGCCCGCCACGGATAACGTGGTGTTAGTGGTTTCAAAAGTACGGCTGAAAGAAGCCCGTGCCATCCAGCCATTTTGCGATTTATTATCTGGTGAGTTGGCATCGCCCGGAAGGTTGGCATGGGAATAGGTGGCATCCAGCCCCAAGGCACCAATATAGTGGGTAAAAACGCCACCCAGCATCACAGCCTGATATCCCGAGGCCAACCGCATCCCGCTATTGGCCGTAATCGTGTTACTGACCCCTTGTTGATACGTTAGCTCACCAAATACCTCTTGGCTGCCCAGATCTCGGACCTGACCTGCGGCGAAGCTATAGCGAGAATATCCGGGGCGCAATGATTCAGGCACCGAGGAGAATGGCACTTGGAAGGTGCTTAGCGTGCCATCGGCTTCTTGAATTTCAACAGTTAAGTCACCGCCAAAGTTAGTTGCAGTTAAATCATTGAATTCAAATGCGCCAGGCGAAACAGTGCTTTGATAAATAGGTCGATTATTCTGGTATACCGTGACTTTAGCATTGGTTCTGGCAATGCCTCTGATAACAGGAGCATAGCCACGTTGTGACTCTGGCAGCATACGGTCATCAGTGCTCAGCGCGATACCGCTAAACCCCAAACTGGAGAAAAACTGGCCGGAACTGAATGTCTCACCGACGGTCACTTCACTGCCAATGCTGGGCAGGGCACGTTGGCTGTATAAACGGTTGGATGTCCAGTTTGCTCCTCGGGTCGGGTCATAGCGCAAAGAGCCTTGTTGACGAAAGCGCCACATCCCGGCATTGATGCCACTGTTTAGGCTGAGATAGGTCGAGTCGGTACTGCGTTTAATCCCATCTTTGTTATAACCCACATGATATTGGTTTAAGTTGTAATTACTAAAACCAATGGTCTCTCCTGCGGTGAGATTACGGGGGTCAACATAGCCACGCGGGACATTTTTCACATACAGTTGTGGAATCGATAAATCAAAACGCAATTTGGCATAATCGAAACGATAGTCACTGGCAGGCAGCAGGGTTTTGAAATCCAGACAGTTATCTTCCTGATTGGTGTTTTTCAGCACCTCGTCATTCACGCCAGCTTGAAGCAGTTGCATCGCTGACAAGCAGGGAATAACAGCATCATCTTTGGTGATAAATATCAGCTCAATACGATCGACAAATTTGTTGTTCATATAGAGGTCAACTTGGTACTGACCGGCCTCATAACTGTCTTTTTTATTAAAGCGGGAAATGCTGCCTAAGCCGAGTGATGAGCCGCGCAATAACGCATCCTCAAACACATATTCGTCTTGCTTACTTTCATCTGCCGCTGACACGAAATGGCTGACCAGCAGACCCTGTGTTAGCAGGTAGGATAACCAGGGAGCAAACCTCACGATTCTTCCCTGTCGCCCGGCACATCCATGATTCTCATCACGACAGCATTACAAATGGTAGTCGCAAGGGATGTTAGTGCCATAATCATTAACCACGTTCAGCGTGAGCAATTCGCCTTTTTTGGCTTTAACCCCAGTAGGTAAAGCCAAATCAGTGGTCGAGTTGGGAGCAAACATCTCGCTGGTGGCAAATGAGATAGTTTTACCATCACTGACTAGTTTGGCATCACGCAGGCTTATGTAGTAAGCCGTAGGATTATGTATTTTGATTTTGTCACCCGCGGTGCTCGCCAGAGAAACGCGGATTTTCTTACCCAAGGTATCGACATTTTCTTTTAATGCGGCGGGGCGATAAAAGACTTTTAGTCGATTATTCACAATCAAAACCAGTTTGTTTTCAGCTTGGGTATCTACTTTTTTTAAAGCGGGAATTTGTAGAAAATTCAGATAGAAAACGGACTCACGATCTTTGGGTAAATTATGCTCAATATAGGACAGACGAACCACTTGCCCACTTTGAGCTTCCATCCGGAATATTTGGGGTGTCAATGCAAAAGGGACATCACTTTTGGACGGCGAAGACTGATTATTGCCATCATCCATCCATAATTGGACCAAATTAGGGTGGTCATCTTTATTACTGAGCTGTAGCACCTTCTCTCGGGTGCCTTCAGGATAAATGATACGTGTCCCTGTCATGACAACACTGGCTTGCGTCCATAAGGGTACGCCGCTAAGCAGTAATAATGTGCAGGCGATAATGTTGTGGGCAGTCAGTGTCATGGTGCTTACTTATTCCTTGGTTTTTCTGGTTTGTATCGGCTCCGTTACCGGTTGGCCAACATATTCATGAAACAGTTTGGATTTCACGAATAGTCAGGGATAGGTGATCGCATATTGCGCGGAAGCAATAACGCTCCCCGCTGTGGCGCGACCTTCTTCTGTAATATATTGTGCAGCCAAATCTTGAGATGCTGATGTCGCACCCGCCACCAGTGTAATTCCTGGCACTGAAACGCTGCCACCAGACATGCGGATAGGGGTGCCATTAGCATCAAGTAACTGAATAGCAACGTTTTGTGCTGTTCCTACATTGCCCAGATTACCGGCGGATGTGACGTTCATCCCCTGAAAAACAGAGCTGATTTTGGTGTCTTGTATGGCGATATTGCAGCCAGTGAGATTAATCGTGAAATTGGTTTTACCCGCGACTGCATTGACTTGATTTAAGTTACTGGTTGAGACGGTGGGTAACAGAACAACCGGTGTGTTGGCTGTGCCATTGATATCAACCATGCAAGTCTGTTCGGCGACTTCACCCTGAAACTTGATGGTGTTATTTGAGGTCGCTGCTAACGCTAAACCCGGTAGGGTCAGTAACGCCAACGCCATTAAAGTTTTTCCCATGTAATTCCTACTTAAATTTATGATTATATTTTCGTCAACGGAGATCTCCTGCATTCAACAAAATGAGCGATCATCAAGCTGAATTGAACATCCGTTATTTATATTCGCAAGCCGGTTTCTAGACCGGTGGTAGTGTAAGGGGAAAACATGGGGGACAAAATGAGAGGCGTCTTTGTTTTGTATGTGAAATTTCCTACAAAAACTGTAGGAACTTATCCTGTTTAAATGGTAAATAATTATAAAATCCATTAATTACAATTGGTTATTTTTATTTTTAGTATTTAATTATGCACCTGTTATAAAGTATAAATAATTAGCTGATAAAAAAACTCGTCAAAATATCTGACGAGTTTCAGTGACAAGATTAATTCAATCCCTATTCTAAGGCGGCGGACTACCTATTTGAGAGTATGAGGCTATTAACTCCACTAATAATTGGTTGGTCTCAGTCAATAGTGCCAGGTAGTCAACGCCATATGCAGTGACAGCATATTTATCCTGTGCGTGCAGTAGGGATTCGAATTTAATACAACTGTCCACCAGAGCCAGCGCATCAATCAATTGTACGCCGCCTTTAATTCGATGAACCAGACTGGCCATTTCTTGATACATTTCGGCAGAAATAGCGGTGTCATCATCGACGGTGAGGCGGGTATACAACTGTGTCAGCGCCGCAGTATCTTGCACATTACTCTCCAGCAATGATTGCAATAGCTGCAACTCCACATCAGTATTGCCGCCCGAGAGGTTTTTTAGCTTAATCTGCGCGGCCACAAGAGGAGTCGCTGGCTTATTATTAACAACCGTCGAAACGCTATCTGGTGCTGTGGCATCTTCAGCAGAGATGTGAGGGGGCATATTCACATTACTGCTAATAATGTCCTGGTGCAGCAGAGTGGTGCGCAGTGTATCGATAGTGACAGGTTTAATCATACAGTCATTCATACCGGCGTCATTGCAACGGGTGGTACTCTCTTCCCGCGCATCTGCGGTGCAACCAATGATGACCAACTCTTTCATCGTGGCACTATTACGGATATGGGCCGCCAGTTCATAGCCATTCATCAACGGCATATTGTAGTCAGTGATGACGGCATCAAAACTATAATGTTGTAATATTTGCCAGGCTTCAGCGCCATTTTCGGCACTCATCACTTGCTCGATACCGATAAAGGCTAACTGTTGCTGAAGCAACTGACGGTTGGCCGGTAAATCATCCACCACCAGAATGCGCAAGTTTTTCAACTGACTCAGTTGCGTTTCATCGGCATGCACAATGGTTGTGTCCTGCGGCAAATCACTGGCAGTCGCCACCTCCAGCGGCAATGTGATAAACAGACTGGTCCCTTTACCAAGCTGACTTTCTAATGTTATTTCCCCACCCATTTTGTGAATTAACTGATGGCAGATCCACAATCCCAAACCGGAACCCCCGAAACGCGGTGAGTTACCCTCATTGGCCTGGCTGAATGGCTGGAATAATGTAGCTTGTGCCGCAGGAGAAATGCCAATACCGGTGTCGGTAATATCAATATTCATTACCCCATGTTTGTCGTCGATAGCTTCCCAGGTGATATCCACTGACACACTACCTTGCTCGGTAAACTTCAACGCATTACCCAATAGATTCCCCATGACCTGCCGTACCCTGAGCATATCAACCATGACTAAGTCAGGGATTTGGTCATCTAACCAACCGGAGAATCTCAGATTACGTTCATCGGCGATAGGCTGATAAATCGTAAACATCCGCTCTATTTCTTGACGGAAATCGACAACGGCGGGGTGAACACTCAGTTGCCCGGCTTCAATTTTGGCGGAGTCGATGATGTCATCAAGCAACAGCATCAGTGATTGAGCAGACTTAGACACCGTGACTAACGTGTTTTTATCCACGGGCTGCTCACTGCGTATTTCCAGTTCCAGCAGTCCCATAATGGCGTACATTGGTGTGCGCAGCTCATGGCTAATGGTCGCCAGGAAGGTGCTTTTGGTGCGGTTGGCACTTTCGGCTTCGACACGGGCCGCTTCGAGTTGCCGCTCAACCGTTTTGCGTTGGCTGATATCCAGCCAGCCCCCGAGTAGGCTGCGCTCAGCATTATCCAGCGGAATAATCCATAGGAAGATATCACGCAACTCACCGTTGATCTCAAGCGAGAGGTCCACCATTTGTGGTTTTCGGTTGGTTAACACCATGCGGCAATATTTATCTATTTCGCGATCCAATGGGCTGGTCATTGGCCAATTGGCTGGCTCATTATTGTGATTGAGCAGGTCGTTTAGCTTATCCTGATGCGCGTCAGCAAAGTGGCTGTTATAAACGGCCAGTTCTCCAGCAGCAGTGCGAATAAACACCGCGAATGGCAGAGCATTAATAATCGACTCTTGTTGTAGCAAACGAGCATGTAACAACGCGGCCTGACGGCGTTTATTGAATACCAGATAACCCAGATATAAACCGAACACTAATAGCAGACCTGAACTGATTTTCAGCGTTAACATCAGCCATTCGTTGTCTTGTAGGCTTTCATCAAAACTGATGGGTTTCGGTTTAAACGTGCTCCAGTCACTGATGATATTGTCCAGTTCTTCCGGTGGGATAGATTCAATGACTTTATCAACGATGGCTTTTAATTCAGGAAGTCTCGGGCTGATGGCAAATGCCATCATGAGTGGCTCTTCTCCGGCGACGGCAACTGTTTTAATATTAGGAGTAAAGTTCTGTGCGGACAGGTAGTTAGCGGTCATCATATTTTTGATAATCGCATCGACTTTCCCTTGTTGTAACATGCGCACCAACGTCATGGTATCGGGGGCTTCAACAAAGGTGATTTTTTGGGCCAAGAGCGTGTTGTTAATCACGCCACCGGTAGTACTGCCCGACTGTATCCCAACCCGTTTCCCCGCCAGGTCTGCGACGTTATTGATATCGTTACGATCTTCTCGCGTCAAAATCCCCCACAACGATTGGGCGACGGGCGAGGAGTAAAGGTTATTGCCGTATTGGCCATTGCGTACCGCGACAATCGGCAGCATATCTATTTTTCCGGCCACAAAGTCACGCAGACCTTCACCGGTATCCTTGGTATAAATCGGCTTAAATTTAATACCGGTTCGACGTGAAATAATGTCAATGAGATCAACAGAGAAACCGGCCATCTCTCCGGTTTGGCGATCACGGAAGATCAAGGGAGCCAAATCCAGTGGCGCGACATAAGTCACTTCTGGATGATGCTGAATCCAATTAAGTTCTTGTTCTGTAAGGAGTAATTTAGCATCGATATTATAATGATGCTTGCTGCCAAACCAGCGCTGTTGAATATCACCCGTGGCACGGGTGGGCAGTAACTCCAGAATCTGATTAATGTAATCAATCAGTTTTTGATTTTTTTCCAGCGCCAGGAAGGTGTAGGGGGCGGGGTGATAAGGGGCAAAGTTACGAATTTGCAGTGTTAGCAACTGTAATTGGTCAATCAAATAGTTGGCAGATGTGGCATTGGCCACAAACACATCGGCATTCCCATAGGCAACTGCCAGTAATCCTTGTAACTGGTTAGGATAGGCGACGATTTTATCGGCATGATAATTAAACAAAAACTCCGGTGACAGCGGTTCGTTATTCACGATGGCTACGGTTTCCGGGTGAGTCCGTTTGGTGGGGTCCCAATTCTTACTGCGAACCTCAACATGCCGGTTAGTGAAGAATGCATGGGAAGCAATGAGCCCAGGCTGAGCGGGCATCGGAGTGCCTGCCATTAAATCAACCTGACCATTTTCCAGTGCATTCAATACTAAGCCGTAATCACAATAACCAATCATCTGGAAAGAGAGTTGGCTGGCATCACTGATGATTTTTAGATAATCCGCGACAATACCTTCGATGGAAGTATCATCGCGGTTAACAACAAACGGAGTATTGGCATCAATAACCACGCCCACTTTTACGGTACGCCGACTCGATTGGCGGGCATCAGTGGACGGAGGGAGTAATAAGTCTTCACTGTAACTGTTCGCAATACTGTGTATTGTTAGCGGCTGACCGGTATCACACCCCTGACGACTCGTCATCAGGGAAGCATGAAGTTGTCCGCTCAGTAATACTAAGCTGCACAGTAAAATGCGTAAAGAAAACCAACGACGTAGAGAAAATACTGTACGCGGTAAATCAAACCTTACTGAGCTAGACCAAATTATGGGTATGTGCATAATCGGCCAGTTCAATTACAGAGCTCAACCCTAATTTAGTGAGGATACGCGTTTTATAGGTACTGACAGTTTTGTTGCTGATAAACATCTCATCGGCAATCTGTTTATTTGACAGGCCATTGACCAGATAACGTAAAACATTAATTTCTCGTTCTGACAACAAACGAGCCCGATTGACGGGGTCATGGCTTGAAGGCTGCCCAGCTAATTGGGTCAAAGTTTCCGATGGGAAGAAAGAATACCCACGTAATACGTTCTGCGCGGCAAAAAGAATTTCGCTAATATCTTTATTTTTACTAATGAAGCCGTTCGCACCGGCCTGTAATGCTCGCACAGCAAAAACCTGCTCATTTTTAGCTGACAAGAATAAGGATTTACCGGTAAAACCTCGTTGTTGCAGTTTTTTCAGCAATGAAAAGCCATCAAAGTTTGGAAGTTCAATATCGATAATAACCAGATCAACCGTATTATTTTTTAATGTTTCTAGAGCTTCACTACCATCAACTGACTCGTAAATAGTTGAAAATTCGTTACTTTGTGAAAGCAACGCACGAATGGCAACTCGAATTGCCGGGTGGTCATCAACTATCATCACTGATTTAGTCATGTTATCTCCGTAAACCGTTATCTCTTGGGATTCGCAGATTTAATTCACTGCTCCTCGCTCGCACCGATCGACTTCAAATGATTACCCAAGACGAGATAAACAAGAAACGCTACTGCCGATGCCCAAAGTAATAATTATGTAAGGTACTATTTCAGTGATTTTAAGCTCTAATTATAGATTATCAAGAAAAGATTCTTACTGATGCCTATGTTACGTAGTCCAATTCATTCTATAGACATTATTCTGTTTAGAGAATTGATTATAAACGAATTAGGATTTTTTTTATTGAAATGCATTTGGATTATTCAGAAAACAAGACAAGAAATAGTAAAGTTATCATTCTAAATGTGAATATATACGACTTTCCGACGTCTTATGTAGGGAAATCCCAGAGTGTTGCTTGACTTATTCCAGCATAAATATCAGAGAGATAGCTTCTGATTTGATAATAATGTCATTGCAATGGTCAACAACAACTGGCCACCACTTTAGCATTTCTCCAGAACCGATTTTCCGATCCGTTTGGTGGTAACCTGCCGTTATATTCGTGCGGACTGAGCGTACTCTAATACCCCACGATATAGTCCGTGATTGCATGAGAGGCTTCGCTGAAGTTCATTTAACCCGTTACAAGTCCCCACTCATTTTTCAAACTCGGGAAGAAGCGTTCCATAGGGCTGTTATCTCAGCTGTTTCCGCATCGACTCATACTCTGCCTGATCCGGTAACGTCACAGTAACTGGCGGAACTGCCTGCTTGTATAGTAGCAACCCTGATCACTGTGGAACATCATTGTTGCTGGTTTACTACAGACCTCCCTGGCCCTTTCCAGCGCTTTGGCTGTAGCCTGCTGCCAGGGACGTCTGCCATGAAGCCAGCATTGCCGAATGCCAGCTATAACAACTAAAAACAAAGTATTTTCAATCTACGTTATCTTCACGATAACGTAGATTTTTAGTATTTAATTAATACGTAATTCGCTTGCTTTCCAGCTATAAATGTCATTTTCAATTAACAAATCGCCAAGTTCCTGATAATCGAAATTATAAAAATCTGCGCTGGCAGAATAGCCAGAGTAGTCTACTACCGCAAGACCAACGAACGCCCCGGTAAAAAAACCACCATAACTTTGGAGTACATAGTCGTCTGAAAGAATTGCGCTATCTAATTTGACTGGAATTTCAGTGAAATTGCACCCATCAAAGCTATATTCATAAGTATAACTCTCCTTTCGCACTTTAGTGCGGAACCAGACATATTCTGTATCTTCTGGAATCTTTATTGCTTCATTTTTCAAATGTGATGTGTAATTTCCACGGTTGTTTTCACCTATTTCAATGACTGAACCATTAATTTCATTCCATGTAATGAAAACAAAACTCCAATGCCGATCATTATAATAATTCGTTAACCCTGCCATTTGTTGATAATTAAATGGATTGAATTTAACTTTAACTTGAGCATTAAAGTAAAAAGCTTGCCAACGTCGGGCAATAAGTGATAAGTCATGAGTATTCGCTAAAGAACCTTGTCCAATTAAAGTCAATTTTCCATCGCCTGTAATACCCATTTCTTCAGTGAATGGGACACGAAGTGTATTCCAGTTGAGATCTAGTGTGGACGTTTTAAATTCATCGTAATGGCTATGATCTTTTGCGCATTCGGTGTAAATGGCATCCATGGGTCCTTCGACAAACGTTTTCCCACCGTGACCTCCATCAATACGTGGCCAGCCATCTTGATCCCAATAAACTTTTTGGATAGACGTTTCTCTGCCAAGTGTTGACCACCCACGTGGATCATAGACTGACTCACCTGCATGATTCCACGGACGAGCGCAAAGCGAGGCATAATACCATTCGCCATTGGGGGTCGAAACTAAAGAACCATGTCCCTGCTTTTGAATGTAGCTGTCTGGAGTATCTACGTTAGTTAAGAATACTTCCCCTGGCTCTGTTTCAAAACTGTTGGCATCTAAGGTTTTTGAACGCGCGACAACTTCCTGGTGGGTAAAAACTGTTCCCCCCTGAGCTGCGAAAAGATAATAATATCCGTTCAGTTTGTATATATGTGGCCCTTCAACAAGTGCAACAGCAGTACCTCGATAAATGGTACGCGCTGTTTCTGGTTTTAATTTCAGAGCCTTTGTATCAAACTCAGTTAAAGTGATGCCATTAAAAGGATGATGATATTCTCGATGATCCCAAGTCTGTTGAACTAAATATTTTCGGCCATCTTCGTCATGGAAAAGTGAAGCATCAAAACCAACCCCATTAAGTTTGATAGGATCTGTCCATGGGCCACGAATATCTGTTGCGGTGGTCAGGTAGTTGGTCATGTCTTTAAAGGCACCTTCTGTGATTTTCACATCCGTATACACTAACCAGAATTTGCCATCGGCATAAGAGAGAGCTGGAGCCCAGATCCCACCTGATGAAGGATTCCCTTTCATATCTAAAAAATTTGTTGTTGACAATGGACTTGGGAGAAGATTCCAGTGTTCCAGGTCTTTTGACTCATGTAAACGAACACCTGGGAACCACTCAAATGTAGAGTTTGCGATATAGTAGGTATCCTCTACACGGATAATACTGGGGTCTGCATTAAACCCAGGTAATATAGGATTTTGAATAAGCGACATATAATTCTACCTTTTTTAAAAGTTTTCTTGATTATATTTTTTTGTTTCTAAGTAATTATGTAAACTATATGCGGATCGCATCAAGCTGACGATTGATGTCTGTGACATTTTTGTCTGAGATAGGATAGAGTTGAATGATTATCATCGAAACAACGGCTAGAATAATGGGAATCCAAACCGCTGTAATAATAATACCGTCGATCGCATTTGCACTTTGCTGTGCACTGGTTTCACTAAAGCCATAAGCGGCCAATAACCAAAGTGGAGTAGCGCCGCCAATTGTAAAGCCAATCTTGAAAAAGAGTCCCATAATAGCATTAATGATTGCTGCATTTCGCTTGCCTGAATTTAATTCGCCATAAGCAATAACTTCAGGGACAAGTGCCCACATGAATCCGGTAGCCGACGTTAAGCCCCATTGTTTAATAAATGTAGCTACATAAGCAAGCCAAAGTTCATCATGCATTCCATCGCGCGACCAAACGTAAGTCAACAGTTCCCCAAAAATAAACATTCCAAGAAAAAGATGGAAGAACCCTTTTTTACCAAAAGTTTTCTTGAGTTTTGGCCAAAAAATTGGGAATAAAATTCCTGGAATTGAGGCTACAAGGCCAACAGCACCCATCCATTCTGAATGGCCGATAACAAACTGATTGAAAAAGCCATTAACAGTGTTCATAAAAAACATGAAGGTAAAGGCCAACATGAAAAAGAATCCAAGAATGACAAGTGGTCGATTATTTTTGAGTTCAAGGAATAGATCAGTTGCCTTAACGTTGGCAGTTTGTTCCGCAGTAGCTACAACACGTTCTTTTGTGAATTTATAACAGATAAAAAGTGCAACAGCCCCTATTACCATATAAACGGAGTAAACGCCAAACCAGGCGTAGCTAGCTGATGGGTCGGTATAGTTTCCCATATTTAATTCAAGTCCGAAAAATCCAGTATCCTTGAGCATCCTATCTTTAGGTGAGGCCATTTGTACAAACATTGGAAATAGGGTATAGACAAGAAGATTAGCACTATTAGCCAGAATCATTCGTGTACTTGTAAGTTTATCAATGGATTCCGGATCTCTTGTCAGTGAAGCATTAAGAGAACCATAAGGAATATTCACAACTGAATAAATCAGATCTAATGCCAAATAAACGATAAATGCAAAAGGAACTGAACCTCTGACTCCGGGAATTGGTGCAAAAAGTAAAGCGGAAAAAATAACGAGTGGAATTCCTGCCCTTAAAAGCCAGGGGCGATATTTTCCTGCTTTTGAATTTCTTTTATCAATATAAGTTCCTACCATCGGATCCCAAAAGACATTGATGATTCGGACAAAAAGAAATATAAAACCTGCGGTTGCTGTGCTGATTGTATTTACAGTCAGCATATGAAGAGCAAGAAAGCCACCTATTGTACCAAAAACAAGGTTTTGAGCAAAGTCACCCATCCCATAACCAATCCGTTCTCCGCGAGTTAGTTTATGATACTCATCATGCCGACTTTGTATTATGTTTACACTCATGTTAGTCAGATCTCCGATTTCTTTTGTGATAGTGAAACACTTTCTGACACAGGCGGCCTCGGAGAATCTATTACGTTTTCATATTAATTAATTATGTTTTCTTATTTCTGTGATCATCGAAGGAAAGGTCTTCTATAGACCACATATCCAAAATATTGATGAGCAACTCTCAAGTAATGCTACCAATAGGTGGAAGCACACGGCAAAACCTGCATTTTATTACAGTTCGTGCCAGCTGAATCACCCACCAAAGCGAATTCTACCTGCCGAAGGCGCGTGAACACATGGAAGCTGCGAGATAGCTCACATTTGAGTGTTCTCTTAATCAGATAATAAAATAACGTAATTGCAGCAATAACCAAAAAAAATACAGGATAAGTCTCAGTCATTTATTTGCAGCTTTCCAATTGGCTGAGTTTATTATGCATGCGCTTCGATACTTTTACGTAATGCTGTGAAGTGTCGAGTTTTCAGTTCAGTGACTAATATGTCGCCAAACGTTGGGGAAATATGATTGTCCATGCTGGCAAGTAAACGAACGGCATGGTTAGTTGACCATGTTTGTTGCTCTTGTGGATTTTTGAGTCGTTAAGAGACATTTTGGGGTCACTCCGTCATCGAAACAACCTGACCCCAAATCTGACGACCAAATTCATCCTTTTCGGAGGGAAAACTGAAAACGCCTCGGGTAGATTTCTCACGCTAACCTGTTGTATCAGAATCATAGAAAAATTTGGGCAGGTGCATAAAAAGCAAAAAACCCGCTTAGTTGCCTAAGCGGGTTTTTCTAAATTTGGCTCCTCTGACTGGACTCGAACCAGTGACATACGGATTAACAGTCCGCCGTTCTACCGACTGAACTACAGAGGAATCGTGTGAACGGGGCGAATAATAGCGGGGTATGAGGAACATGTCAAAGGG
>NZ_JBLWEX010000280.1:0-31310 GCF_048323875.1 Yersinia sp. LJYL362 | reverse complement strand
CAATAGAGGTAGAGCCACATTATTTATGAGACAGACAGACGACATGCGATACATCAGCCTGAACACAACAATTATTACCACCACCGAAACCACAGGTTACGGGGCGGGCTGACGCGTACAGGAAACAACAGAAAAAAGCCCGCACCTAAACAGTGCGGGCTTTTTTTTTCAATCAAATCTTTGCAAAAAAGTTTGCGATAAAAAAAGCGCGAAAGCGGGAGAGAATCAGAAATGCGAGTGCTGAAATTTGGCGGGACATCAGTAGCAAATGCAGAACGCTTTATGCGTGTTGCCGATATCATTGAAAGTAATGCGCGTCAGGGGCAAGTGGCAACGGTATTGTCTGCACCCGCTAAGATTACCAACCATCTGGTGGCGATGATCGACAAAATGGTGGCTGGGCAAGATATCTCGCCGAACATCAGTGATGCGGAACGGATTTTTTCCGAGCTATTGCGTGGCTTGGCTGATGCGCAACCGGGCTTTGAATATGAACGTTTAAAAGCGCTGGTGGCCCATGAGTTTGCGCAACTCAAACACGTCCTGCACGGTATTTCGTTGCTCGGTCAATGCCCGGATAGTATTAATGCCGCCATCATCTGTCGCGGCGAGAAATTGTCCATTGCTATTATGGAAGCATTGTTCCAGGCGAAAGGTTATAAAGTTAGCGTGATTAATCCGGTCGAGAAATTGTTGGCGCAAGGCCATTATCTCGAATCCACCGTCGATATCACTGAATCTACCCGCCGCATCGGCTCCAGCAGTATTCCTGCTGACCATATCATCCTGATGGCTGGTTTCACTGCCGGTAATGACAAAGGGGAGTTGGTGGTACTGGGGCGCAATGGGTCAGACTATTCAGCTGCAGTGTTGGCCGCGTGTTTACGCGCTGATTGTTGTGAGATCTGGACTGACGTGGACGGGGTTTATACCTGTGACCCCCGCGTTGTGCCTGATGCGCGATTATTGAAATCGATGTCATATCAGGAAGCGATGGAGCTGTCTTATTTTGGCGCTTCGGTTCTCCACCCCCGCACTATCGCTCCTATCGCTCAGTTCCAAATTCCTTGCCTGATTAAAAACACTTCTAACCCACAAGCCCCCGGTACCTTGATTGGTGGTGAAAGCAGTGATGATGGCTTCCCAGTGAAAGGCATCACCAATCTGAATAACATGGCGATGATTAACGTATCTGGCCCAGGTATGAAAGGCATGGTCGGTATGGCTGCCCGCGTCTTTGCGGTGATGTCGCGCAGCGGTATTTCAGTAGTACTTATTACTCAATCTTCTTCTGAGTACAGCATCAGCTTCTGTGTGCCGCAAGGTGAGTTAATCCGCGCTCGCAAAGCATTGGAAGAAGAGTTTTATCTGGAGTTGAAAGATGGTCTGTTAGAACCATTGGATGTGATGGAACATCTGGCGATTATCTCAGTGGTTGGCGATGGCATGCGCACTTTACGTGGCATCTCGGCTCGTTTCTTCTCAGCACTGGCCCGTGCCAATATTAATATTATTGCGATTGCGCAAGGTTCGTCCGAGCGTTCCATCTCCGTGGTGGTTAGCAATGATGCCGTCACCACCGGTGTGCGGGTTTGTCACCAGATGTTGTTCAATACCGATCAAGTTATTGAAGTGTTTGTCATTGGCGTCGGTGGTGTAGGTGGGGCATTAATCGAGCAAATCTATCGTCAACAACCTTGGTTGAAGCAGCGCCACATCGATTTGCGCGTCTGTGGTATCGCTAATTCCAAAGCCATGCTAACCAATGTGCACGGTATTTCGCTGGATAACTGGCGTCATGAACTGGCCGAAGTGCAAGAGCCTTTTAACTTAAGTCGCTTAATTCGTCTGGTGAAAGAGTATCACTTGCTCAATCCGGTGATTGTTGACTGTACATCCAGTCAGGCTGTTGCGGATCAATATGCAGATTTTCTGGCAGATGGCTTCCATGTTGTGACACCAAACAAGAAAGCCAATACCTCATCGATGAATTACTACCGTCAGATGCGCGCGGCGGCAGCGAAGTCATGCCGCAAATTCTTGTATGACACCAACGTCGGTGCGGGCCTGCCGGTTATCGAAAATTTACAGAATTTACTTAATGCGGGTGACGAGTTGATGCGTTTTTCTGGCATTCTGTCAGGCTCGCTCTCTTTCATCTTCGGTAAGCTTGATGAAGGGATGACCTTGTCAGAGGCCACATTGCAGGCGAAGGCGCTGGGTTATACCGAGCCAGACCCACGCGATGATCTTTCCGGCATGGATGTCGCCCGGAAATTGTTGATCCTGGCCCGTGAAGCAGGGTACAAACTTGAATTGGCTGATATCGAAGTTGAGTCTGTTCTACCAGCAAGTTTCGATGCAAGCGGTGATGTAGACAGCTTCCTCGCTCGCCTGCCATCGCTGGATGCCGAGTTTACCCGCCTGGTGGCGAATGCCGCAGAACAGGGCAAAGTGCTGCGTTATGTCGGGGTGATTGAAGAGGGGCGTTGTATCGTTCGGATGGATGCGGTTGATAGTAACGATCCGCTGTATAAAGTAAAAAATGGTGAGAATGCGTTGGCCTTCTATACCCACTATTATCAGCCGATCCCGTTGGTGCTTCGCGGGTATGGTGCGGGTAATGACGTGACTGCTGCTGGGGTGTTCGCTGATCTTTTACGCACATTATCATGGAAGTTGGGAGTTTAAATATGGTTAAGATCTATGCTCCGGCATCGATTGGCAATGTCAGCGTTGGCTTCGATGTGCTGGGTGCTGCGGTTTCACCAGTAGACGGCACTTTGCTGGGCGATTGTGTCAGTGTGACCGCAGCAAACAGTTTTAGTCTGCGTAACGAAGGCCGCTTTGTCAGCAAATTACCTGATGATCCAAAAGAAAATATCGTTTATCAATGCTGGGAGCGTTTTTGTCAGGAAATGGGCAAAGAGATCCCGGTAGCCATGGTGCTGGAAAAGAACATGCCGATTGGCTCAGGGCTGGGCTCCAGTGCTTGTTCTGTTGTTGCTGGCTTGATGGCAATGAACGAATTCTGCGGCAAGCCGCTGGACAAAGTTACCTTGCTTGGCCTGATGGGTGAACTGGAAGGGCGGGTATCCGGCAGTGTGCATTTTGATAATGTTGCGCCGTGCTATTTGGGCGGGATGCAGCTGATTCTTGAACAAGATGGCTATATTAGCCAAGACGTGCCCGGCTTCGATGACTGGCTGTGGGTGATGGCATATCCGGGTATTAAAGTCTCAACCGCTGAAGCGCGGGCGATTTTACCGGCGCAGTATCGCCGTCAGGACTGCATCACCCATGGGCGCAATGTCGCCGGGTTCATTCACGCCTGCCACACTCAGCAGCCAGATTTGGCGGCTAAAATGATGAAAGACGTTATTGCCGAACCTTATCGCACCCAATTACTGCCGGGCTTTGCTGCGGCCAGACAAGCCGCGCAGGATATTGGCGCGCTGGCCTGTGGTATTTCCGGTTCTGGCCCCACGTTGTTTGCCGTCTGCGATAATAGCGAGACCGCACAGCGTATGGCGAGCTGGCTACAAAATCATTACCTGCAAAACGACGAAGGTTTTGTTCATATTTGCCGTCTGGATACCGCAGGCGCACGACTACTGGGATAACGCATGAAACTGTATAACCTTAAAGATCACAACGAGCAGGTCAGCTTCGCGCAAGCGATCAAACAGGGCCTGGGCAAGCAGCAAGGGTTGTTCTTCCCGCTGGAGCTGCCAGAGTTTGAACTGACAGAAATTGATAAACTGCTGGATCTGGATTTTGTCACTCGCAGCAGCCGTATTCTTTCTGCTTTTATTGGTAATGAAATCGCACCAGAGGTGTTAACCAAACGCGTTCAGGCGGCGTTTGAGTTTCCAGCTCCAGTCGCTCAGGTTGAGAATGATATCGCCGCACTAGAGTTGTTCCACGGCCCGACATTGGCCTTTAAGGACTTCGGTGCACGTTTTATGGCACAAATGCTGGCCGAAGTGGCTGGTGACCAGCCAGTGACTATCTTAACCGCAACCTCTGGTGATACTGGGGCGGCGGTCGCTCATGCTTTCTATGGCTTGAAAAATGTTCGCGTGGTTATCCTCTATCCACGCGGCAAAATCAGCCCGCTGCAAGAGAAGCTGTTCTGTACGTTAGGTGGCAATATCCACACGGTGGCTATTGAGGGCGATTTTGATGCTTGTCAGGCGCTGGTCAAACAAGCCTTTGATGATGAAGAGTTGAAGCAGGCGCTGAGCCTTAACTCTGCTAACTCTATTAATATCAGCCGCTTGCTGGCTCAGATTTGCTATTACTTTGAAGCTGTAGCCCAGTTACCGCAAGAAGCGCGTAACCAATTGGTTATCTCCGTACCAAGCGGCAACTTCGGTGATTTGACCGCCGGTTTGCTGGCAAAATCGTTAGGTTTGCCGGTAAAACGATTTATCGCTGCCACCAATGCCAACGACACCGTGCCGCGCTTCTTGGTTAACGGCCAATGGCAGCCGAAGCCGACGGTGGCGACGTTATCGAATGCTATGGATGTCAGCCAGCCGAATAACTGGCCGCGTGTTGAAGAGCTGTATCGTCGTAAAATCTGGCAGTTGAAAGAATTGGGCCACGGCGCAGTTAGTGATGATGTCACCAAAGAGACGATGCGCGAGCTTGCGGGTTTGGGTTATATCTCAGAACCTCATGCCGCCATTGCCTACCGCGTGCTACGTGATCAATTGCAAGACGGTGAGTTTGGGTTGTTTATCGGCACAGCTCATCCGGCGAAATTCAAAGAAAGTGTAGAAGAGATTCTGGGGCAAGAATTGCCGCTGCCAAAACCACTGGCAGTGCGGGCACAATTACCGCTGCTATCTCATGATTTGCCAGCAGACTTTGCGCAATTACGTACTTTCTTGATGGCTTTGCCAAAATAAATTGTTATTTGACAAAAAAGATAAAAGGGCCCAGAAATGGCCCTTTTGCCTTTCTAGTGCTGTTCAGCCCGCTTAAAGACTAATTCATTTTTCGCCGACAGCCCGGCATCAAATTCATAACCTTCCAGATTAAAATCAACCAGTTGTTCTGGTTTGGTGAGTTTATTCTGAATAATAAATCGGCTCATCAAGCCGCGGGCCTTTTTGGCATAGAAACTGATAATTTTATATTTGCCGTTCTTTTCATCCAAAAAGACCGGCTTAATCAGTGAACCGGCTAATTTGGTGGGTTTCACGGCCTTAAAGTATTCATCTGAGGCGAGATTTATCAGCACGTTATCACCTTGCTGCTCCAGCGCCTGATTCAGTTTCTCTGTTATCTGGTCGCCCCAGAAGGAATAGAGATCTTTGCCACCTGGGTTAGCCAGTTTGATCCCCATCTCCAGACGATACGGCTGCATCAAATCTAGCGGGCGCAATACGCCGTAGAGTCCGGAAAGCATGCGTAAATGCTGTTGGGCAAAGTCAAAGTCAGCAGCGCTGAAATCCTGCGCCTGCATGCCGGTATAAACATCGCCTTTAAAAGCCAGAATCGCCTGACGCGCATTGTCTGGTGTGAAATCAGGCTGCCATTCGCTGAAACGGGCGGCATTTAAACCGGCCAGTTTGTCGCTAATTCCCATAAGGCTGCTGATTTGGGCTGGTGTCAGCTCACGGCAGATCTCGATAAGCTGTTGTGATTTATCCAACATCTCTGGCTGAGTAAACTTTTTGGTCGCAAGCGGACTTTGATAATCAAGGGTTTTAGCCGGGGAGATAACAATAAGCATGATGACATCCTATTAATCCACATAAGACACTGTAGCAAAAAGAAGATTGGACGATTGCTAGGATAGATGGTTAGGCACCATTAATAATTTTCCTAAAGTCTGGAGCACTCACTATATTTGAAAATGATATAGAAAATATCATGTAAGATTATTTTTTCCTTTGCAATAAAGTTAATCAATCCTCTGCCTATCACAAGAATAGATAGCAATTAAACTCTTTTAATAAAATTGTTGTAAATATGTAGATTATATTTACAACAAAATCACCAATTAATTTTATCTATTCTTCCATCAAAGAAATCATTATCTCCGATTAATGTTCTTATATGTGTCGGGAAATATTTTTTTAGAGTATATATATCACCAGAATCAAATGTAATATTTGATAGGGATACAGGATTTCCTTTCCTAACAATTATGCTTATATTATAGCCGTAGGTAGCAATTGACGCCTCAGAGCAGTCAAAACCAGCTAAAATTAACTGATACAATAGGATCCCCGCGTTGTAAAGATTTACATGACCACCTACAATTTGATTTTTTAATGGTGGTACTGTTATTGCTAATATTCCTGTTTCATCGAGGTCATTATAGATTTTTTTCAGGAATATATTTGGATTTGGTTGATGTTCAAGTACATGGGATGCCCAAATACAGTTGAACTTGGCGTGAGGGCTATAATCGTAGTAGTCGCAAATAACTGTACTATGAGTTTCATTACATCTTTTAAAATAAACGGATTCTCCATAATCAAGGGACGTCACTTTTTTTCCACTATCGAGAAATATTTTACTATGTAGTCCTTCACCTGAACCAATATCTAGAACAGAGTCAAATTCAAAGTCTAAAATTAGTTTTTTTAAACACTCAGCGGCTGTAATATCTTTAAATTTATCATTTTCCCTATCCATATTATCTAGAATTCGTTGAATAACTGTTGGGTTTTTAATAATGCTGGAAATAATTGCTTCTTTGAGTGGGAAGGGGATGCATTTTTTAAGTAGATTAATTATTGACATGATAACCTCAATCATCATTATTTATATAGTCGGATATTATCATTTTTTGTATTGCCTAAAGAATTTAAACATAGAAGCGATAAAGTATCTAATGTGTGTAAATCCTTTTCTACCTGTGTTACCACCTAAATGCTTTATCTTAAATGAAGGTAAATAATGAATTTCCCCAAACTGTTTAGTTCGCAGACTTAAGTCAAAGTCTTCAAAATAAAGGAAGTAATCCTCATTGAATCCGCCTACTTTTTTCAATGCTTCTTTTTTGAATAGCATGCAACATCCGGATGCCATAATAATTTCCTGCGGAATATCAGATTGGATAATATCCATGCATGCATAGTGATCGAGTGAACGCTTAAATATTTTGTTTAGAAAAGGAATATCTAAGAAACGTAAGAATAAAATAGGAAAAGATGGGAAACGCTTAATACCTGAGACAATAATACCTTTCTCATTCTCTATTTTGGGAGAAACCAAAACAACATCATAATTATGATCTAAATAATTAATCGCATTTGCAATTGAAGGTCTGTCAAAAAAAACATCTGGGTTAAGAACTAAGTGATATTTAGAATCACTCAAGTTACACGCAAGATTATTTGCTTTACCATATCCTAGATTTTTATCTGGATGAAGTACTTTTATTTCATAAGTTACAGATAAGTTGTTTGTCTTGTTGATGTTTCTTTTAAGTTTCTCACCGGAGAAATTGCCATAATTATCAATAATAAAAATGATAATTTTATTAATTGTAGACTCTTCGGCTGAAATTATTAATGTTTCCAATACTTTTGCTATCTGTTGTTCACTATGTTTATAAACAACAACAGATACGTCAAGAGATGTATTAACATTATCTGGAAACATACTTTATAATCCTATTCTTAAAATTAATAAATTTATTTTCTAGTGACACAAAAAAGCGATTATTTAATTTTTTTATTGCATGATCAAATTTTATAGATGCTTCTTTAAGGGGTTCTATTTCTAATACCTTTTTTTCTATTCTAGCTATTTTTAATTCGAGATATATATTTTTTTGTTGCAAAAAAAATAACTCATTATTCTTATTATCTGAAAAATAAGATATGACCTGATCAATATTACATTTTTTTTTCGTTATAGGGTTAAGATAGACGGTGTTATAAATATATGCGGCATAGAAAATCTCTTCAATACAACGACTTTTTGTTCTACGAGGTATATCTGCTCTATCATTTGTCACTCCCCATCCAGCATAGAATGGTTTGCCAAAGCAACAGACATCTTTGCCGCATAGTAAAGCTTCAAAACCCATTTGAGTTGTGCCACAATAAACTTTATCTACATGTTTGATTACTGACAGAGAGTTTATATTATCAGTAATTAACACAATACGAGGATCATTAAGTAAATCATTCTCAAAGTGACCTTTTCGTATCCCTAATACAGCTTCAGGATGCTGTTTGACAAAAACCAAACTATTTGGGTTTTCATGTAGGGCATGTTCTAGTATTTTAGTAAAATCTTTGTCATCTAAGCCGCCTTTTTGGATTGACATATCGCCATAAACTTGGTCGATAACAAGGACGATATTATCAGATTTTTGGTGAATAGGAGTTATAAACTTATTACTTGAATTATATTTTGTAATGTCAAAATCAACAATTTTTTTAATTAAATCTCTTATGTATATAAGCTCATCATCAGATAAGTTAAAATTTTCATCATTTAATAAGTTTTCAATAGCTGATGGGTAGTATGTATCATAATAACAACCGATAGCATCCATTCTCATCGATGCAGAGATCTCTCCATAAGGCATAGGAAAGAATGAACGAATAAAACCATCTTCAATAATAAGTATTGGTTTCTTATTTTTGACTGCATAGTCAAATAAGTTTACTGTATTAATATCGACTTCAGATATCCCCCAAAGCACGACAAAGTCTATGTTATCCGATAGAGGGATAGGGTCATCATGTGAGTAGTAAGATTTTATGTTTAAAAATTCACATGGAATATTTGGATTTTTGGTTAAGAGCTCTTTTTCTTGAAAAAGAAACATACCATATGCTGTCTTATCTCCAGCTAGCATGATTGATGGTATGAAAGGATACTCTTTTAAGTGTTGATCAAGATTTTTCCTAAAATTCATACTAACCTCAAGCATTATTTAGGCTATTTAACATGGCGTTAGCTGCGACTTCGATAGAAACACCTGGAAGTTGGAAAGATGAGCTTGAGTACCTGACCTCAACATCATTAACTCTAGAGACTGCAGTTAACAATGCTTTGAATATACTTTCATCAGTACTATCACAAGAAACGATATTTTGAGAATATATTTCCAAGTCCCTATTCTCAAATCTATTTACAACTGTGACTATACCAGCGCGTGGAAATTCGATACAAGGATAGGCAAAAGCAGGGGATACAATGCATGAAAGGCCGACATTATAAGATTTAAGTAATTCAGGATACTCTTTATAGCTAACCTTACCCATATTTCTTATAGTGAAACCATTATATTCAACATCTTTCGCATTCTCACCAATCCCCGTAATTGTCATCGACTTATAAATATCAGGATGATTATTTTTCATGTGGTCGATGAACTTCTTAAGAGCGCTAATTTTTATTTCATAAATGTTTTTATCTACTGTTGGTCTCGAATAAAAAACAATATTTATATTATTGCTGGCTTTCTTCATGTCCTCAATATTTGGAGGGAGTGTTTCACAAGGCTCCCCTTTTAGCATTTGTACATCTTGCCACGAATCAATTATACCTAATTTTTTCATATAACCGCAGACAAATACAGAGTTATTGAAAATAGGATAGTAATTGTTATCACACAATGTTTCTTTCGAGCGAATATATTCACTTCCCCATCGATATAACATTGATGGCTCATAATCCTGTATTATATAAACAAATTTCTCGGTGGAGAAATGATTTAAAGAGCGATTTTTTATAAAATCTTCAGCAGATTCCCAGAACCCAGCAATGAATTTATCATCTTTATTGAAAGTATCAATATTATTTCTATAGGTATTTGCAGATATTATTTCTATGTTTTTTAACAGGCTAGGTTCAACATCAACTAGCTCAGTAATATAGTTGAAAAAATTCTCCTTCAATAAATCAGAATGCAAACCATAGTTGATAACTCTAACCTTTATGTTGTTGTTCAGCAAAGTAGGTAGTAATTTAAAAATTGTATTTAACCCCCCCATTGCCCACTTTTTTTCTATAGTCCATACGCCAATATTAAAACGTGGTTCACTTGTATCAAAAGGCTCGCATGAAACATCTTTATTTTGATTAAGTACGTGTAGGCTAATGGATACTAATTTATTAATAATAGGGATCTTTCTAATAATCGGACCCCGGTTCACATATTCTAAGGTTCTTTTTAGAGTTTTAAGTTGAGCAAGAGATAATGACTTATATATTTTTGACATACAAGTTAAAACAATATGACGGACTTTGTGTTTGATAGTTATTCTCATAGTCGCTAAATTATACCTTAAATAATGATACCAATAAAATTTTAACGCATTGCGTATAGATCTGGTCTTTATACAGTCTTTTAAAATACCATCATTTAATTTATCTATCTTTCTTCGAGCATCTTTCGGAGATTGTTCATTGAACGAACCACACATTCCTGAATTAACTATCCGATATTTTAAAATAACATTAGGAATTTTTGATATTTTGAATCCTCTATTGATGGCTCTGTTGTAAAGATCCCAATCCTCAGCAAAAATATCTTCAGTGTAACGTAGTTCTTTAAATACGACTGTCTTCCCAAATAAAGTACTATGACAGATTCGAGTGGTTTTATAAGTTGATAATTTTATTAGCTCACTTGTTTTTTCTAAATCCCCGGTTTCTGATATAAAATTGAAGTGAACATCTTCCATATATTTTGTATCAGCGTAAGCATCTCCATCGTTATTTTTATCATAGAAACATTCAACCAACCCCCCGATAAAATCAAGACTAGGATTTCTTTCCATTGCTGCAAGTTGCAATTCGAATCTTTCCGGTAGAGCAATATCATCAGCGTCCATTCTGGCAATATATTTCCCGCGGGCTATTTTTATACCTTTATTTAGACTTGCAGGTAATTTTAAATTTACCTCATTATTAATGATTATTATTCTGTCGTCTAAAATTTTATAGTCTTTTAATATCTCAAGAGAGTTATCAGTCGAACTATCGTTAATTATAATAAACTCAAAACGCGGTTCTGTTTGTTCAAGAATAGAATCAATTGCTTCTTTCAAATATTCTTGTCCATTATATACAGACATGATAACAGAAATTATCGGGTCACTGCTCATTTAATAATCCAGCCTATATTATATCTGTGATAGCTCAACTAACTTAGCAAATTCAGCATTATTATTTACCAGCTCACTGAATTTACCCGTATCGGATATAACTCCCCGGTTAACTAAAATTATCCTGTCAGCATTCTTTAGTGTGGAGAGTCTATGTGCAATTGCAATAATCGTAGTTTTTCCTTTAAGTTTTGTGATTGCTTTGGATATTTCACTCTCGCTTTTAACATCTAAAGCTGATGTTGCCTCATCAAATACAATTATTTCAGGTGAGTTATATAATGCTCTTGCAATAGCAACACGTTGGCGTTGTCCTCCAGACAAAACTTTTCCATTTTCTCCCAATTTGAAGTTAAGTTTATCTTCTTTTTTCATAAAGAAATCGTAGAGATCTACTATTTTTAGTGCATTAATTACCTTTGAGTCATCTATATTTTCAGGACTATCGCCATAAGCAATGTTATTTCTAACCGATGTATCACTAATAAAAGGATTCTGAGGAACATAACCAATTGAGCGTCTTAAATCTCTGATCATGGATTCAGTTACAGGGTTTCCATCAAGTAAGAATTGCCCTGCTTTAGGTCTAAGCAGCCCCATTAAGATATCAACAATAGTTGTTTTACCAGAGCCTGAGTGCCCAACGATCCCGACAAACTCACCCTTATAAATAGAGAGTGAGACATTAAGTAGAACATCAACATCATTGTAAGCAAAATAAACGCCGCTAAGCTCTATTTTATCTTGTATTCTTAGCGGGCTCCCAGCGAAATTGCTATCCATTGAATCCTGTTGAAGAGATAACTCATTATATTCTTTTATTAGCATAGAGACAGCTTGGGTTGAAATCCTTACTTGAGAGTAAGATGTAAGAATTCGATTGATTACAGGTGTTAAACGAAATGTAATTGCAATGAGTACAGCTAATCCAGAGAATGCTTGACCACTCTCTGTCTGAAAATAGGCCATCATACAAACAAGAATTACAATGCAGAATATTATAATTATCTCAGTTAGATATAATGGTATATATTGAATAAGATTCGACCGCCTTTCTGTATCAGTGACTCTTCTATTAGATTTTAAAAATAACTGTTGATAAAAATTTTCTCGAAGAAACATTTTGGTTTCTTTGATTGCCTCAATCCCTTGTTTTAGATTTATGAGGTTTTCTTCTTTATTCTTAACAGTTTCTTCATTTATTTTTTGACTTGCTTTTTTTAGTAGTTTTATTTGAAAAAGTATAATTGCTATTAAAACACCAAATGTAACTACAGTAACGAGTAAATAGTTTAAAAGCATGTAGCCGAGAAGACACAACCCTACAATAGAATATGAGACGATGAACAGCATTTGTAATAAAAAGCCATTAATCGATGCAGATACTGTTGATGTCAAAGTGTTTATTATTGCTGATGATGCTTGTCTGAGATGGTATCTATAATTTAACCCTAAATACATCCTCATGAATTTCTCAGATAATTCATTTCTCCACCGTGTTACTAAATTGAATTGATAGTTTTGAAATAGAAGCATATAACAGTCTTTCGCAATGAAGGCAAAACCGCATAGAATACCTACAACATAAATCATACTCTTATATTCTGTTAGTCCAAGTATATTATATATATATAATAAGGCTCTACTATTAGCTACAGACGAAGGGTCCATTGTTACTTGTATAAATGGGAGTATCAGCATTATGCCTAAAAGCTCAAGAATCCCAGAGATGAATGAACCAATGATAATTGCAATAAAACCAGGGATTATATTTTTATCAAAGATTTTTAGGAAGTCTAACATTAACCTAATCAATATTATTCACTCTCTTTAAATGTTTATCAATCAATGAAATATCGTATTCACTAAGTTCATTAATTATGCTTTCATATGATGAGAGATTTTTTAAGCCTGTTGGATTATCTCTAAGAAGCATAACTTTAATAAATGGACTTCCATTTATTAAAATCTCCCTCCATGCGACAAAAGTAATATTTGAATTTTCTTTTACAGAGAATTCTTTCAATTTTTTTGTATATTTTCTTATTGTCATAAAAAAATTTACAATTCTATTGTATGCACCTGATGGTTCTTTCAGTGACTTGTATAATAGAGTACAAATTCTATTGAATTTATCGAGATAAATCTTTTTTGGATCTATAGTAGATAGAATTTCTTTATAACTTACTAAAACGCTACTTTTAAATCCCCGGGAGTGAAGTTTCTTAGTTAATCCAACTTCATATTTGTAGACTATATCCTCTTTACTTTTCTCTACAGAAATACTGTTAATAAATTCTTTAAAAACATCAGAGTTAAACACATTGGATTTAAATGCTATAAAATAGCTTTGTATATGATATCCTAATTGAATATTATCTGTTATTCCCCAAAAATCAGTATTCCCATCATCTGTGAATTTATTAAGTATGTGATCTAATGGATATAGTGGGCCATAACAGCTATCATTACAAAATATCAACTCATCATACTGTTGTATATCATTGATACTGGCTAAACCAACTTGCCAACTCATGAAGTCATATCCAATATTATCGCGGTTAATAATATTTATAGTATAAGGTTTTATTAGTTCTGTATTTAAAATACTCGATACAGAAACGAATACTACATCTATATTTGCTTCTTTTAATTTCTTTAAATAATATATTACATAAGGATCTATTATGTTATCCTTATCATAATGAGCAAATATACAAACTCTATTAGTCTTATTCATTAAAAACAAACCAAGGATTATTAACATATTCATCAAATAGTGGCTGGGATCTATCTTTATCTGATACTAATGCTAAATCTTCAGGAATGCCCCAGTCTATATTTAGTTTTGCATCATTAAAAAGTATTCCACCTTCATCTGTTGGTGAATAGCTATTATCACAGATATATGAAAGAACAGCATCCTCTGATAAAACAGAAAAGCCATGCGCAAATCCTTTACTTATAAATAAAGAATTTTTCTTTTCACTTGTCAACTTTACTGCTTTGTATAAACCAAAAGTAGGTGAGCCAACTCTCAAATCTACCGCAACATCTAGAACTTCTCCTTTTAATACACTTACAAATTTTGCTTGTGCCATGTTGCCACTTTGATAGTGAAGTCCTCTAATTGTGCCATATTTTGAATATGATTGATTTTGCTGTACAATATTAAATTCAATTCCAATTTCATCAAAATATTTTTTATTATAACTTTCATAAAAATAACCTCTATTATCATGAAAAATTTTTGGTTCAAATATATAAATCCCTTCGATTTCAGTCGAAATAAACACTTTTTACCTCAAATTAGATAGTCTCAATAAAATTGCAAATATTAGATAGAGTTTTATCCCAATCTAATTCTCTAACAGCTATTCTTCCGTTAAGTGCTGTTCTTGCGATTCGCTCCTTATCATTAATTAAATCTATAATTTCTTCTTTCATTATCTCTGGATAATTTGATACAAAAACAACCTCATCTTTATTGAAAATGTTCTCTATTTCTCCGTTTTTTATTGACACTAAGCATCTCCCAGCACTTAAAATATCTAGTTGCTGATATGAGATAGTTGGGGTTGATATATAAGATATCCCTATATCTGCGTCAGAGTATAGTGAAATAATATCATCTGTATTTGATACATTACCTAAAATATTTATTTCTGGAGGTAGTTTATAGTCTTTCTGAGAAAAATCTTCTCCAACGATAGATATTTTTACTCTATTTCCTAATTCAATTGCGATTGAAGACAATACATTTGCAAGTAATTCAAAAACATTTCTTGAATTACTTGGGCGACCATAGACGACTATTTTAGTAGGATTGTTACTAGGCTTATAATCACTGATTTTTAATAGACTACTATTAATTCCAGGCATATATTTTAGCGTAGCAGTATTAGATATAGCTTGATAACTACTTTTTATTACGTGAGAGTTAGTTATTCCATAGAAGCCAAAAGTATATGAACCTTCAACTAAAACTGATTCAGATCCAGATGGATAAAATAGTCGTTCATCATCTTGTAATAGGTAAAATTTCTTTTTACATTTATTATATGAAACCAATGAGTATGCTGTCGTCCAAAAAGTACAGAATGCTACATCTGAATATGGAATATCCTTAATGCTTTTTTGCCCTTGGGATAAGGTAATTATTTCAAATTTTAAATTTGGATAGTACTTAATGATATTTTTTTTCCAACTGGACGTAACATTGGTTTGGAATATGAAATAATTGATGCAAGAGTTCCTGATGCTTAATTCATTCGCAATTTTAAATATAGTTGCAGTACCGCCTGCATGAATATTAATTAGTTTGGGAAGGAACCATACACATGAGTTTGTTTTTTGTAGATCATTATTATCCCTCATATTTTCAATGAGGGTTTTATTTTCTAGAATGATATTGGAATTAATATTTATACCATCATAGTATTTCACCTTACGGTATGGAAATATAATAGATAATATTGAACTTGTTATTTTTCTAATTTTATTAAACATTTTTTATTTGTTTCTTATTTTATTCAAACATTCTTCTAAAGCTTCACTATAATGTCTTATTTTAATATTGAATCTATTTTTTATTTTGGTTTTATCTAAAACAGAATAATGTGGTCTAGTCGCTTTCATTGGATAGCTTTCCGACAAAATTGGAGTTACTGTACAGTTTAAATCTAATTTTCGAGCGATTATATTTGCTAAATCGTACCAACTACATACACCTTCATTTGTTGCATGGAATATTTCTTTTTCGCCAGTTTTAATATTTTCACTAACAGTTAATATCATAGCAGCTAAATCCGGTATATAGGATGGGCTACCAACCTGGTCATACACGACGGAGATTTCTTTTCTGGTTAAACTTATGCGCCTTATAGTTTCAATAAAATCTCGACCATGTTCGGAAAATAACCATGCAGTACGTATTATTGCACAGGATTCGGCATATTTTAGAACTTTATTTTCACCTTCAATTTTAAGTTTTCCATATACTGATAATCCCGTAGTTTTATCATCTTCTTTATAAGGTGTGTTTTTTTTTCCATCAAAAACGTAGTCAGTGGATATATGAATAATGGCTGCACCAATTTCTGAGGATTTTTTAGCTAAAAATTTAGGGGCATCAACAGTGATTTTTCTCGCTATTTCTTCATTCTCTTCTAAATATTCAGCATTTACATTTGCTGCGCAATTTATTATTGATTTTATTTTTTTATTTTTAAAGTATTTGTTGATGGATTGATAGTCGGTAACATCTAATTCATCTCTGGATGGGAAGTAAGCGGGGGTGTCGTTTAACTGCTTTTTAATTTCACTGCCTAATAAACCTGAACTACCTGTGACTAAAATCATAAATCCCCTTGATTAAAATATAATGACTCGAAAGAAATTTTTCTATTAATATAAATTTTCATTCAATATTAATATTATTTTTTGGTGCTAATATATGGTGTTTATAAATACCATTTATTGAAATGGTAGATATAATAAGGTTATTTCTCATTCACGTGTGAAAATATTTCATTCTTAACTGGATGATTTAATTCCTAATCGGTTGTTTTTTGTATTAAGTTTATTATCAATGATTTTTATAACAAAAATTTCTCTATACGAACAAAGCCATTTGACTCTAATTGTGTAGAATATTTAAAAATCTAAATTTATTGGGATATATCCTATTGTATATTATTACTAAGCAAAGCAAAAAATGGAGGGTTCCACTGATAAAGTGTGGCTCTTATTCGTATCCTGTATCTGTTCACTGATGTGGGTGGTTTACACGAAATTATTATTCAAAATCCATGCTACCGCCCTTGGGGGAATCCCAATACAATTTTCTGATTAAAAAATAAACTATTTTAGTATTCTCAGTATAACGCTAAGTACTATATGACGTTTTTTAGGTCTTATAGTGAAAAGTATCAATCTACATTTTCTCTTGAAAAGAGCTACCCTCGAACAGAGACAGTATCATTTAGCTTTACAAAATTATATTCCCTTAAACTCTGAAAATCCACCTTTGATGTTGTTTACGACTATGATTTACGCCATACAAAATCTATCGGTGCTAATGTCTGATGCTTAATATTGCTATGAAGGTTCTCCTTAACGTACCTTGTGCTGAGATACTTGATTTAGAATTTGATTCTTGCTGATCGTTTTTCATTCTAACCTATATCAACATTACCGTTTTTATCACAATGACATAACTAATTAATTTTAAATTATTTTTTGACGAAATATTCTTTTCTCTCTTTTGGGATGAGAATTAGTTCTTGTGCACCATCGATCTATCCCCAAGATTAGATATGACACTCAGTTAGTAATGTAGGGCTATTCACTGCTTAAATCCCCGTTTCCCCCGATGGAGATGCTTTGTGTGCATAAACTCGATCCTTTGACCTGTTCTTATCGTAGCCAGATAGCCACGAAATAGCGCCACGCTGTCCAAAATATACGTAATCTGAATGCCCGAAATCCGAAGATGGTAGCCACTGTCAGGCACTCCTTTGTAAATCAGGCTGCCATTCGCTGAACCGAGCGGCATTTAAACCGGCCAGTTTGTCGCTAATTCCCATCAGACTGCTGATTTGGGCTGGTGTCAGCTCACGGCAGATCTCGATAAGCTGTTGTGATTTATCCAACATCTCTGGCTGAGTAAACTTTTTGGTCGCAAGCGGACTTTGATAATCAAGGGTTTTAGCCGGGGAGATAACAATAAGCATGATGACATCCTATTAATACCCAGCATACTTCAAGCGGCATGTGCGTTGGCTACTTTCGTTCACCTCAGTCACTTACTTATGTAAGCTCCTGAGGATTCACTCACTTGCCGCCTTCCTGTCACTCGAATTATTTAGGGTATATTTAAATAAGGCACTGTAGCAAAAAGCGTAGTGTAGCAAAAAGAAGATTAGACGATTGCTAGGATAGATAGATTGAGTTGTCAGAGATGATATAGTTTAGCTAAATCGTCTCAGCACGATAAGAATGGATGAAATTGCTATTAACCTGCCGGTGTCTGGCTGTTTTAAAAGGCGAAAACGGTTGCGAACCAAATACTGCCTGTTTGCGCTTTTTTTAATCAGTTTAACTGCCTTGCACCAAGGCTTACGCATGTTATTATCAAGACAAGGCAGACGTCGAAATAGCTAATATTGCGAAACCGCTAACATTCCGAATGAGATGAAGCGCCATTTCGACCGAGATAAAAGTTGCGACATGCCAAAAGTTCATGCACAAACGATGAGAAACGACAACATGACCGATAAACTTACTTCCCTACGTCAAATCACCACTGTAGTAGCAGATACTGGGGATATCGCGGCAATGAAGCTGTATCAGCCGCAAGATGCAACCACGAACCCATCACTGATTCTGAATGCTGCCCAAATTCCTGAATACCGCAAGCTGATCGACGAAGCTATTGCCTGGGCTCGCGAACAAAGCAGTGATCATGCTCAGCAAATCGTTGATGCAACTGACAAACTGGCCGTCAATATCGGTTTGGAAATTCTGAAACTGATTCCTGGCCGCATTTCTACCGAAGTTGATGCTCGCCTGTCCTACGACACCGTTGCTAGCGTGGCAAAAGCGAAACGTTTGATCAAACTGTACAACGAAGCCGGTATCAGCAATGACCGTATTCTGATCAAACTGGCTTCTACCTGGCAGGGTATCCGTGCTGCGGAACAGCTGGAAAAAGAAGGTATCAACTGTAACCTGACTCTGCTGTTCTCCTTCGCTCAGGCACGTGCTTGTGCTGAAGCGGGTGTGTTCCTGATTTCACCGTTTGTTGGCCGTATTCTTGACTGGTACAAAGCCAATGGTGATAAGAAAGAGTTCGCACCACACGAAGATCCAGGTGTGGTTTCCGTGACTGAGATTTACCAGTATTACAAAAAACACGGTTATAAAACTGTGGTTATGGGCGCAAGCTTCCGTAATCTGGGTGAGATCATCGAACTGGCTGGCTGTGACCGCCTGACTATTGCTCCATCTCTGTTAAAAGAGTTGGCAGAAAGTGAAGGCCCAGTTGAGCGTAAACTGGCTTATACCGGTGAAGTTCAAGCTAAACCAACGCCACTGACTGAAGCTGAATTCTACTGGCAGCACAATCAGGACCCAATGGCGATTGATAAACTGGCTGATGGCATTCGCAAGTTTGCTATCGACCAGGGCAAACTTGAGAAAATGATCTCAGACCTGCTGTAATTTGACTGGCGGTAATTGATTCTCCGCGGTTATTTGACGAAAAGGTGGCGCAAGCTGCCTTTTTTATTGCCTGTTATCTGGGGCTGAGGGCAGTTCCAATAACACGGGGTATGCTATTATTCGCCACAGATAAAGGGCTTTTCGTCGAGGTAGTCATATGAATACATTACGTATAGGTTTAGTTTCCGTTTCTGATCGCGCATCGAGCGGGGTATATCAGGATAAAGGTATTCCAGCCCTGGAAGAGTGGTTGGCAAGCGCGCTAACAACTCCTTTTACAATAGAAACCCGCCTTATCCCCGATGAACAAACTCTGATTGAACAAACCCTGTGTGAGTTAGTCGACGAGATGGGCTGCCATTTAGTGCTGACCACCGGTGGAACCGGCCCGGCAAGACGCGATGTCACCCCTGACGCCACGTTGGCAATAGCAGATCGGCATATGCCTGGTTTTGGCGAGCAAATGCGTCAAATCAGCCTCCATTTCGTTCCTACCGCGATATTATCCCGTCAGGTTGGCGTTATCCGTAAGCAGGCATTGATCATCAACTTACCGGGGCAACCTAAATCGATCAAAGAAACCCTGGAAGGGGTGAAAGATGCTGAATCGAAGGTGGTGGTTGCGGGGATTTTTGCCAGTGTGCCTTATTGCATTCAACTGCTGGATGGGCCTTATATAGAGACCAATGCTGAAGTGGTAGCGGCTTTTCGTCCTAAGAGTGCAGTTATCGATATAAAAAACTAAATTAAAACTTTTTGCAACATAAGACACCATTGTGACAGTGTGGGGAATTTTGTACGGTATAGTCATATTTACTTTACAAAAAGCTGAAAATATTTTTCTTCCCCTACTCTGGTTTATTACGGTGTCATATGCCCCAAGAACACAATTCATCTCAAGTCGACTTATCGCAACCTCATGTTGCCCAACAACATAATCATAACCGTCGGCTGAATAAGCAAGATTATAAAACACTCACTCTGGCCGCTTTAGGCGGAGCACTTGAGTTTTATGATTTCATTATTTTCGTTTTCTTTGCTGCGGTTATTGGTGATCTTTTCTTCCCAGTTGATATGCCAGAGTGGCTGCGTCAGGTGCAGACATTCGGTATTTTTGCCGCGGGTTATCTGGCGCGTCCACTTGGCGGCATTATCATGGCGCATTTTGGTGATCTGGTTGGGCGTAAGAAGATGTTTACTCTAAGTATTTTGTTAATGGCATTACCAACATTGGCGATTGGTATGCTGCCGACTTATGCCTCGATTGGTATTGCAGCGCCATTACTATTACTGTTAATGCGTGTATTACAAGGTGCGGCAATTGGTGGCGAAGTGCCCGGCGCATGGGTTTTTGTCGCAGAACATGTACCACGTCGGCGCATTGGCATTGCTTGCGGAACACTCACTGCTGGTTTGACGGCGGGGATCTTACTGGGGTCACTGGTGGCTACCGCGATGAATACTACCTTAAGCCCTCAGGCCATTTTAGATGGCGGTTGGCGTGTACCATTCTTCCTTGGCGGGATTTTTGGCTTGTTCGCCATGTACTTACGCCGTTGGTTGCAAGAAACTCCTATCTTTAAAGAGATGCAGGCTCGCAAAACTCTGGCTGATGAGTTACCACTTAAATCTGTCGTGGTGAATCATAAGAAAGAAGTGTTCGTCTCGATGCTACTGACCTGGTTACTGTCTGCCGGTATTGTGGTGGTGATTCTCATGACCCCGACTTATTTACAGAAACAGTTCGGTGTCTTGCCTGCTCTGGCATTACAGGCCAATAGTCTGGCGATTGTAGCATTAGTATTTGGCTGTGTGATCGCGGGCTTGGCCATTGATCGTTTTGGTGCCAGTAAAACCTTTATTGTTGGCAGCCTGATGTTGGCGGTGTCGACATGGTCGTTTTATCACACCAATTTGACTGAGCCGAGTCAGTTATTCACCCATTATATGTTGGCAGGATTCTGTGTCGGGATTGTTGGCGCGGTGCCTTATGTCATGGTGCGTGCATTCCCGGCAGAGGTTCGCTTTACTGGCATTTCTTTCTCTTACAATGTGGCATATGCCATTTTTGGTGGGTTGACACCTATTCTGGTGACGCTATTGATGAAAGTGACGCCTATGGCTCCTGCGTACTACATGCTGTTGTTATCGCTGGTGGGATTCCTGTTAGGAATTTATCTACGCAATGATATTAATAGTGAAGTGAAAGTGCATTTGCCAAAGAAAGTGTTGGCTGAATAAAAGCAGTATAAAATAAATATCATCACAAAATAGCCCATAAAACTTGGGCTATTTTCGTCTATTATAATTTAAAACTCACCTTTAAAATTAAAGCCGACCTTCTGCTTGACGCGAGCTGAGGGCTGAGAAATGACTTCAGAGTATAATGTTTTGGCACCTTGTTGTTGCAAATATCGCCCTAGTGCTCGGACGGCGGCTGTGCCCGCGCCTCTGACTGTACCTTCACGATCAGGATGTAATACAAAGTCTGGTTGTGTCGCTGATGCAACCAGCTCAACTTCATCTTCTCGGTTAAATCGGTCGGCAAGAATAATCGCAATAATTCTTCCTTGCAGTTTGACGACCACATAGACCTCTCCGGCGCGATGAAGCCTGAGTCTTCGCTTGATAATACCCGTCACAATATTTCCGGCATTAAGTAGTCTGGTTAAGGCGTCACTATTTTCATCTGTCATGGTATCCGCACTCGCACCGGCACTGGCACTTGTACCTTGAGCGGGGTAGCCTTGTTCATACTGATGCTCCCAGTGCGTCATGGTTTCATTCAGCTTTCTTCGCATAGCTTTGGCATCCCTAACCTCGGCATCTGAAAGCTTTGCTTCTTCCATATATGTCAGTGTTGGGAGTATTTCTATTTCGAATTCTAAATCAGGTTGTTCAACGGGCAGACCCTGCGAAATGATTATTGGCGTGGTATGTGTATAGATGAAATTCTCTAATAACAACTCATAGATACCTAACGGTAAGCGTTCCACCCGTGCTGGAGGTTCATCAGATGAGGAATAGAAACTATAGGATAGATAACCAAGCTGGGCATAATCAAAAGCAGTCTTAATATCGGCAAGAGCATTATTGGTTGTTCTATCGGTTACTTTTTCTTTTACGGCTTGGATTAACCTTTTTTCTGCCTCTTGATCTTCTACCGCAGTGCCGGTACTTCCGGTACGAACGATTGAGTCTATTACTCGACCAAAAAACGCTGTATTCCAGGTTTCTAAGCTATGACCGAATAAAAGGGTAAAATCAGTCATGACTTCCAGTGTCCAATCAATACATGGCGGTCTTATTTGACGTATTGGTCGAGAGTTAAGTAAAGAGTGGAGTGGAACCATGCAGGTTTTGGCAACAGCTGGGAGACTCAGAGAACGACGGTGTTTATTATTATCGATATAAGTCAATGTCATATGATTATCAACACGTTCAGGTATTTGTGGTTCTGCTTTGGCACTCGACTTTGGTTTAAGTGGACTGCTGTTTCCGGCAATATGTAATGTTTTTCCTTTGGTACTACTGTTGAAAAAAGCATCTGCACTAAATACGAGGCCATCTAATTGTTGGCATTTACCTTGTATCAGATAATTATAGATATTCAAAAAAGGAGTAAAAGCACATATAATTTTACTTGTCTGTGTTAAATCTCTTTTTTCCCAATCTTGTTCTCCGGTATCAGCGGTAAGTATAGATTTTGCGAGCAATAAAGGATTATTTTTATTGTAGTTGGTTATTATTATCTCTTGAGGGGTGGTAATTTCAGTGTCTCTGGCAAAAGAGATAATAGGTGAAACATCTACCAAATCATGATTCAATGTCTGGATATATTGTACTTCCACGGAATCTTCTTGTATTTGAATAATAAATGATAAATTGTCATTTTTACGATAACGTTCAAAATAAAATTTATCGACCATACGATGATCGGAGAATGTTATGAATCTCTTATTTATACTAATGGCCGGGCTACTAAAGAACTTGATATCGTAAATATCATTTTCGCCGATATCTTGGCTATTAAATACCAATAAAACTTGTTTGTTTTTCAGTCGTTCATCATTCCAATATTCACCAAATACATCTGCAAGTTTTATTTTATGGCTGTTTACAATGACACATTGTTGATCGCAGTTCAGCCCTTTAATTTTTGATACCTTGATACCAGTGATTGCATCGCTCATTTCCAGTGCTTTTAAATTATTATCAGTGATGCTTTCTGTTAACTTAAAAAAAGGAGAGCGGAAATTATCATCTTTGTAGATTGTCGCAATCATGCCTGGGGGTATTGTGATGGATTGAATACTATCATTATAAATAGGCAGTGCTTGTCTGTCAGACTCAATGATGGCTTCTGTATCATGATAAAAATCTATTTGTTGATTCGATGCTAAACAAGTACTGCTCCCTTGAAACTCATCTTCGGTGTAAAAACAGATTGCAGGTGCTATTTTGTATGAATTGACTTTATTATAAAACCCTGATTTTTTTAACCCCGGTAGATTGATATCATTCTTTAGCTTTAATTTATTGCCAGAAAGATCAATATCATCATAAAGGGTAACAACCATACCTGGCGGTACAGAAATTGATTCTATTTTATTATTAAAACCATCATGGTAAGTGGATTTTATTTCACCCTCATTAGAGCAAAATGATTCCCCTCTAAAGTCATCTAACTCATAAAAACAAACCTCCCCCTTTTCCGAATAGGTGGGGGGCGATATTATTAATGTAGCGATTATTAATAGTTCTCTGGCTATTTTCATAAGCTAGTCCTTCAATATATTTAATTTTAATATTTCATATTACCCACGGAATCTTGATGTTATATGATGCGTTTTTTATTTACTTTATCTATTTTCATTATTCTATTTAATTATTTTGTAATGCTAATTTAAATAGATAATTAATTTTATTTTGAGAGTGATAAATAAACATAAAAAGCCCGCTGAATATGAATATTCAGCGGGCCCTTAAATGTAAATTTAGGAGTGAACTGTAATTAAACTACAGGTTGTACGCGTAAAGTCGGGCTTGGTTCACCGATAGGTAATACGGTGCGACCGTATTGTTCGTTCAATACTTCCGCCATGGCCAGATAAATTGCGCTAGCGCCACAAATGATACCTTCGAAGCCGGCGAAAACCAGCAGTGAATGGTTACCGGTGAAGTTACCGACGGCCAGCAGAGCAAACAGTAGCGTCAGGCTACCGAAAACAAACTGCAAAGCACGGTTAGCTGGCAAAGTACCGAAGAACATAAACAGTGTGAAGATGCCCCATAAACCTAAATAAACGCCGAGGAATTGTGCATCAGTTGCTTCTGCCATACCCATTTTAGGCAGCATCAACAAACCAACCAAACTCAGCCAAAATGCGCCATAAGAGGTAAATGCAGTGGCAGCAAAGGTATTACCCTTCTTATATTCCAGCATACCTGCCAGAATTTGTGCCAGACCGCCATAAAAAATCCCCATACTCAAAATAACAGAGGTCAGGGGGAAGAAGCCTGCGTTGTGCAGGTTAAGCAAGACGGTGGTCATCCCAAAACCCATTAGGCCTAATGGGCCAGGATTCGCCAACTTGGTGGTGTTCATAAGTCCTCTGCAATAACAGATTGCTAAAAATAATGGATAAATATCCGAATAAGTATAAAGCGCCTGAATGACTAAAAAGTCGTCTATTCCCTCAGTGCGCGCGGCATCATAATGATCTGCGCGGTTGGAAACAATGATCTCGAGGGTGATAAAAAGTAATTTTTTTTCATCTCCCCCCTTGATGCTGCGTTTCATGGCCCCATCTTATTCCCAACCGCAGGGACTAATCACGAATCAGCGGAGGCATACATCAGTAGAATGCTGGGTATGAAAACATTGATTATGAAAATACGGGCAGTTGAAAAGAAACAATTCGCCCACATATAGATTAGTAACTTGACCGAATATGACTTTTTAGTGGAGGCGTTTTAGATGGGTAAAATTATTGGTATCGACTTGGGTACTACCAACTCTTGTGTAGCAATTATGGATGGTACTAAAGCACGCGTGCTGGAAAACAGCGAAGGCGATCGCACCACGCCTTCTATCATCGCTTATACCCAAGATGGTGAAACTCTGGTTGGTCAACCGGCTAAACGTCAGGCTGTCACTAACCCACAAAATACACTGTTTGCCATCAAGCGTTTGATTGGTCGTCGTTTCCAGGACGAAGAAGCGCAGCGTGATAAAGACATCATGCCGTACAAAATTATCGCAGCAGATAATGGTGACGCTTGGTTAGAAGTTAAAGGCCAGAAAATTGCACCACCGCAGATCTCTGCTGAAGTGCTGAAGAAAATGAAGAAAACGGCTGAAGATTATCTGGGCGAACCAGTAACTGAAGCGGTTATCACTGTACCTGCATACTTCAACGATGCTCAGCGTCAGGCAACTAAAGATGCTGGCCGTATCGCAGGTCTGGAAGTAAAACGTATCATCAACGAACCAACCGCTGCTGCATTGGCTTACGGTCTGGATAAAGAAGTCGGTAACCGTACTATCGCGGTTTATGACCTCGGTGGTGGTACTTTCGATATCTCTATTATCGAAATCGACGAAGTTGATGGCGAAAAAACCTTTGAAGTTCTGGCAACCAATGGTGATACCCACCTGGGTGGTGAAGACTTCGATAGCCGCTTGATCAACTATCTGGTTGAAGAATTCAAGAAAGACCAGGGTATGGATCTGCGTACCGATCCACTGGCAATGCAACGTCTGAAAGAAGCAGCTGAAAAAGCGAAAATTGAGTTGTCTTCTGCTCAGCAGACCGACGTTAACCTGCCGTACATCACGGCGGATGGCAGCGGTCCAAAACACATGAACATCAAAGTGACCCGCGCTAAGTTGGAGTCACTGGTAGAAGATTTGGTCAACCGTTCTATTGAACCACTGAAAGTGGCTCTGCAGGATGCTGGCTTGTCTGTTTCCGACATCCAGGACGTTATCCTGGTAGGTGGTCAGACTCGTATGCCAATGGTTCAGAAGAAAGTTGCTGATTTCTTCGGTAAAGAACCACGTAAAGACGTTAACCCAGATGAAGCTGTAGCGATTGGTGCGGCAGTACAGGGTGGTGTTCTGTCTGGTGAAGTGAAAGACGTTCTGTTGTTGGACGTTACCCCATTGTCACTGGGTATTGAAACCATGGGTGGTGTGATGACTCCGCTTATCACTAAAAACACCACTATCCCAACCAAGCACAGCCAGGTGTTCTCTACTGCGGAAGATAACCAGTCTGCGGTAACCATCCATGTGCTTCAGGGTGAGCGTAAACGTGCTCAGGATAACAAGTCTCTGGGTCAGTTCAATCTGGACGGTATCCAGCCGGCACCTCGCGGCATGGCGCAAATCGAAGTCACCTTCGATATTGACGCCGACGGTATTTTGCATGTGTCTGCTAAAGACAAAAATACCGGTCGTGAGCAGAAGATTACCATCAAGGCATCTTCTGGTTTGAACGAGGAAGAGATCCAGAAAATGGTTCGCGATGCTGAAGCTAACGCTGAAGCAGACCGTAAATTTGAAGAGCTGGTTCAGACCCGTAACCAAGCTGACCACCTGATTCACGGTACTCGTAAACAGTTGGAAGAAGCCGGTGACAAGCTGCCAGCAGAAGATAAAACTGCTATCGAAGATGCAGTGAAAGCACTCGAAGCGGCGCTGAAAAGCGAAGATAAAGCTGAAATCGAAGCCAAAACTCAGGCTCTGGTACAAGTTTCTGGCAAATTGCTGGAAATGGCTCAGCAGCAGCAAGCAGCCGCAGGCGGTGATGCTGGTGATACCAGTGCTAAGAAAGAAGACGACGTGGTAGACGCCGAATTCGAAGAAGTGAAAGATAAAAAATAATTGCCCTTAAGCGGGCACAGCAGTGGTAGGCCTTACTGTTGCTGGAAACCAGCACGGGCGTCGAGGAAACTCTACGCCCGTGCACGCATGTTAAGGGTAGGAAAAAAGAGAATGGCGAAGAGAGATTATTACGAGGTTTTAGGCGTTAAAAAGGACGCCGATGAACGTGAGATCAAAAAGGCCTATAAACGCCTGGCGGTAAAGTATCACCCGGACCGTAATCAGGACGAGAACGATACCGGCGAAAATTTCAAAGAAGTTAAAGAAGCCTACGAAATTCTGACCGATCCACAAAAGCGTGCAGCCTACGATCAGTATGGTCATGCTGCCTTTGAACAAGGTGGTATGGGCGGCGGCGGTTTTGGCGGTGGCGGTGCTGATTTTACTGACATTTTTGGTGATGTTTTCGGTGATATCTTTGGTGGTGGCCGTCGTCAGCGAGCTTCCCGTGGTTCAGATCTGCGCTATAACATGGATCTGACACTGGAAGAAGCGGTACGCGGTGTGACTAAAGAAATCCGCATCCCAACGCTAAATGAATGTGATGTTTGCCATGGTAGCGGTGCTAAACCGGGCAGTTCTCCGGTGACGTGTTCGACTTGCCGTGGTGCAGGTCAGGTACATATGCGCCAGGGGTTCTTCACTGTGCAGCAGGCGTGTCCTACTTGTCATGGCAGCGGTCAAATCATTAAAGATCCATGCAACAAATGTCATGGACATGGCCGTGTTGAGAAGTCCAAAACGCTGTCGGTTAAAATTCCAGCAGGCGTTGATACCGGTGACCGTATTCGTTTAAGCGGTGAAGGTGAAGCAGGCGAGCATGGCGCACCAGCAGGTGATCTGTACGTTCAGGTGCAAGTCAAAGCACACCCAATCTTCGAACGTGAAGGCAATAACCTGTATTGTGAAGTGCCGATTAACTTCGCTATGGCAGCCTTGGGCGGCGAGATTGAAGTTCCGACGTTGGATGGTCGCGTTAAGCTGAAAGTACCTGCGGAAACACAAACCGGCAAACTGTTCCGGATGCGCGGTAAAGGGGTTAAATCAGTACGTGGTGGTAGTCAAGGTGACTTGCTCTGCCGCGTTGTGGTTGAAACACCAGTGCATCTGAGTGAAAAACAGAAGCAATTGCTGCGTGAACTGGAAGAAAGTTTTGTGGGCGCAGCGGGCGAGAAAAATAGTCCTCGTTCTAAAAGCTTCTTAGACGGCGTTAAGAAATTCTTTGATGACTTGACCCGTTAATTATTAGCTAACTGGCTAATAAAAAAGAAAAATAAAAATCCTCGATGAAGTTCGGGGATTTTTTTCATCTGAGTCCTATCAAGTGATGTGATTTAAATCACTGATTGCTCGGTTTATTCGAGCATTAACTGCAATAAAAACGACTTTTTTCGAATTGATGATTATCCTAAAATCTATGAATTAATTTGTTGAGCACAAGCTCACTGTCCGATGTAAGGGAGCCATTCATTGTGACAAACATGATTCGTCAATTTTTACGCCAAGAGGCCGCGGGTGGTCTGATTTTGATTTTTGCTGCTGTTGTGGCTTTATTTATGGCCAACAGCCCACTGCAAGGTTTTTATCAGTCATTTCTTGATGTACCGGTATCAGTAAAAATAGCCTCACTGGATATCAGTAAGCCGCTGTTGCTATGGATCAATGATGGCCTAATGGCGATATTCTTCCTGGTCGTCGGCTTAGAAGTTAAGCGTGAATTGATGGAAGGCTCACTGGCTGGGCGTGATAAAGCTATTTTCCCAGCAATTGCTGCCTTAGGCGGTATGTTGGCTCCGGCCCTGATTTATTTACTGTTTAATGGGGCTGATGAAGTTACCCGCCAAGGGTGGGCAATTCCGGCTGCAACTGATATTGCTTTTGCACTGGGTGTCATGGCATTACTGGGGAACCGGGTTCCAACCAGCCTGAAAGTCTTTTTACTGGCACTGGCCATCATTGATGACTTGGGTGTCATCATTATTATTGCGTTGTTCTATACCCACGAAGTCTCACTACAAGCTTTGGGGATTGCGGCGGCGGCTATTGCGCTGTTGGGTTATATGAACTGGCGTGGAGTGGGGAAGACATCTGCCTATCTGCTGGTTGGGTTGGTGCTGTGGGTCTGCATTCTTAAATCCGGAGTACACGCGACCTTAGCCGGTGTGATTGTTGGTTTTATGATACCGCTGCACACTCAAGATAAGCGTTCGCCATCTGAGTCACTGGAACATGGCTTGCACCCGTGGGTGGCCTATTTGATTCTGCCGTTATTTGCATTTGCCAATGCGGGCGTTTCGTTACAAGGCGTTTCAATCTCAGGATTAACATCGTTACTGCCTCTGGGGATTGCGGGTGGGCTATTTATTGGTAAGCCACTGGGGATTTTCCTCTTTAGTTGGCTCGCGGTTAAGTTAGGCGTTGCTAAGCTGCCTGATGCAATCAATTTTAAGCAGATTTTTGCTGTATCAGTGTTATGCGGTATCGGTTTTACTATGTCGATATTTATCGCTTCACTGGCATTTGATGGCGCTGATATTGCTCTGACGACCTATTCCAAATTGGGCATATTACTGGGGTCTACTACTGCAGCAGTTGTAGGTTATAGCTTGTTGCGCTTGGTTTTGCCGGCGAAGAGAAAAATAACGCATTGATCAATATTTGAATGACCAGTGCCTCTACGAATGGCACTGGCATTCTACCTGATGGATTTCCAGGCTTACCGTTTGTGAAGTCTCAGAACAGGGAACGTTTAGTCGTGCATGGGGCTAGCTGGCTCACCGATATGTTAAGGGGATAACAACATGCGAATGTCGCACATCAATTTCAATCATCTTTATTATTTTTGGCAAGTTTGTAAGGAAGGCTCTGTCGTCGGGGCGGCTGAGGCTTTATTTCTAACGCCACAAACTATTACCGGGCAAATTAAAGCCTTAGAGGAGCGTCTGGGCGGAAAATTATTTAAACGCCAGGGACGTGGGCTGGTGCCATCAGAATTGGGGCAATTGGTCTTTCGCTATGCTGATAAGATGTTCATGCTCAGCCATGAAATGCTGGATATCGTTAACTATCGCAAAGAATCCAACTTGTTATTTGATGTCGGCGTAGCTGATGCATTATCCAAGCGCTTAGTGAGCCAGGTATTGGAAACTGCCGTGGTGGATCATGAAAAAATTCATTTACGCTGTTTTGAATCTACTCATGAAATGCTACTAGAACAGTTGAGTCAGCATAAGCTGGATATGATTCTGTCTGACTGCCCAGTTGATTCCAGCCAACAAGAAGGATTGTTTTCAGTAAAACTCGGCGAGTGCAGTGTTAGTTTTTACTGTCGCCAGCCAATTCCTGATTTGCCTTTTCCCGCTTGTTTGCAGCAAAAGAAGTTATTAATCCCTGGTCGTCGCTCGATGTTGGGGCGTAAATTATTAAATTGGATTAACAGCAAAGGACTACAAGTGGAAATCTTGGGGGAATTTGATGATGCGGCGTTAATGAAAGCGTTTGCTATCTATAACAACGCTATTTTTGTTGCTCCGACACTGTACGCAGCAGATACCTATGGCAAAGATGATGAAATTGTCGAGATTGGTCGTTTAGACAATGTACAGGAAGAGTATTACGTTATTTTCGCCGAGCGAATGATTCAACATCCAGCAGTGCAGCGGGTATGTAACAAAGATTTTTCCGCACTTTTTAGCGGTTAGGCAGATTGGCTCAAGTCGCAAATTGCACAGCTACCGTTTATTCGTAGCCAAGATAAGTTTTGCGATTTGATGAGTCAGCCAAATTTTAGATATAAAAAAACCGGCCTAGGCCGGTCTTTTTACGAAGCAGCCAACGTAATGCATTACTGCATTGCGTTGATTTGCGCTGCCAAGTTTGACTTATGGCGCGCTGCTTTGTTTTTGTGGATCAGACCTTTACTGGACTGACGATCCACGATTGGTTGCATCTCATTAAATGCTTTTTGCGCTGTGTCTTTATCGCCAGCTGCGATTGCCGCATACACCTTCTTAATGAAGGTACGCACCATTGAGCGACGGCTAGCGTTATGCTTGCGGCGTTTCTCAGACTGTACGGCGCGTTTCTTAGCTGATTTGATA
>NZ_JBLWEX010000279.1:0-31115 GCF_048323875.1 Yersinia sp. LJYL362 | reverse complement strand
CAAACAGTAAACCGCCAATCACTGCATTCGGCCCGGCCCATAGAATCTTCGGTGCGACACCCAGTTGTACATAACTGAAAATCCCAATAGCACTGACCGCCATTCCCAGAATAATCGCTTTCGCCATATGCGTGCGCCCGGTTATCCACAGGTCACGGAAGGCGGAAGTAAAGCAAATTTGCGCCCGCTCAATCAGCAACCCAAACCCAATCCCACATAGCATGGCGATACCCAGTTTGGGGTGGCGGAACAGCTCAATCAACGACCAGCCGAGCGCCAGAACAAACACCACCATGCCGAGACGAAAACGTCGTGCAGCCCTGGCTGGGTGCTGAGTTAATGGTGCGGCTGCTGTCACTTTTTGCAATTTCACCGGAATACGAAACATCGGCAATAACGTAAATTTGGCACCGAAATAGGAACCGGCCGCCGTCGCAAGCGCGAAGAACCAGGCATGCAGTGAAAACTGCGGAATGCCGGTGAAGAAAGCCGCCAAATTACACCCCATTGCCAGCCGCGCACCAAAACCGGCAATAATGCCACCGACCAGTGCCTGAGCAATACGAATACCATGCTGGGGCTTACGCAATTTCACATTGTTGGCCCACAGTGCAGCAGCGATACATCCGGCAAACATACCGATGATCATCATGCCATCGATACGATCCAGTGGCGTCCCTTCTAAACCAATAACTTTAAAATAACCCCATTCTTGCGGGTGCGCGCCAAACAGTTGCATCAGGTGGCCCCCCCAGCGAGTGAACTCGCCAGTAACCGCCCAGAACGTACCGGTTAAACCAAAATAATAAGTCGATAAGATACCCGCAGCGATTACCGCCGGTAGAGGTGCCCAGAAGCGCACCAAATATTGAGATTTAAACATCTGCCAGCTCACACCGACACCTCCGAAAACCGTGTTATCGCCAGCACGGGTAGGCCCATGTGCCATAGCGAGAAAATAGACCTACGTATAATAAGCCAATTATTTCTTTAATGAAGGGATGGAGTATTGGAAATTAGATGTTAACCATAAGTTAACTTGATGAGGGGATATTAACCGGGTGAGTCGGTGCCTCTAATCAACATTGCTCTTCCTCATCCGAGGATTGATAATCCAACGCTAAAGCCAGGCGCAAGATAGCAGCAACCGGTTCAAATAAGGTTTCAGGTATGGTTTCGCCACAAACCACATCGCGATGTAATGCTCGGGCCAGTGCAATATTTTCTACAATCGGAATGCCTTGCTGTTCCGCCAATTTGATAATCAATGCGGCCCGTTCACCTTGGCCTTTTTCAATCACCATGGGAAGTGGAGCATCATCTGGGTGATAAAACAAACATACCGCAAAATGCGTAGGGTTACGCACCACTGCCGTGGAACGCTGAACATTTTTAGCGAAACTGCCGCTTTGCACTTCCTGCTGTAGCTGCCGCCGCTTCTGCTTAATATGCGGATCACCATCACTATCTTTGTGTTCCCGCTTCACTTCTTCGTGAGACATTTTTAGTTGCTTCATGGTGTTATAACGCTGAAAAGTATAATCCAGGAGGGAGAAAACTACATAACAGGCAATCAATGCGCCCAATAGCCAACTCATTAATGTGCCAAATACCGGGATCGCGCAACTACTGCCGCAATACGCCAGATAACCAAAAGAAGTGGCATATCGCGCCAGTAGATAGCCAAAAATCAGGGTTAGCACCCCGACTTTCAGTAATGATTTAGTCAGCTCAAACACACTACGCAGTGAAAAAAGCTGTTTGGCATTATTAATGGGATTAATGTGCTCACCTTTAAAAGCGACCGCCTTGGTCGCTAATAGCGGCCCGACCTGCGCAATACCGGCAAGAATTGTCATCAAAATCAGCGCCCCGCCCAAAATTCCCACAATATGGATAAGCACCGCCATGCACTCAGACCCTATACGTGTCAGCGCGAAAGAGAAGGGTTGCTGTAATTGATTGATCGAACTGCGGATCAACGCGCCAATCTGATCGACCACGGTATTGCCCACCAGCAAAAAATAAGCCACCAGCACCACCAACTGCACCCCAGAGGTTATCTCGACACTCTTGATGACCTGTCCTTTCTCACGCGCTTCTCTCAGCCGTTTAGCGGTGGGCTTCTCATTCTTTTCACTGCTTTCACCGCTCATTCCCCGCCCCTTTTATCAGCGGGATAAATGTGCTTATTTTCTGCTCAGTCTGATTAATACCAACCAGATAGTGATGTAATGAATAAGGTAGGCTAATCAGTAAAAGTAATAACGCCAATGCACTTTTGATGGGCATCGCCAGGAAAAACACATTCAGTTGTTGAGATGAGCGATTGATTAAACCTAAAGACAAATCCGCTAAAACCATGACCAGCATCGCAGGTAAGGCAAAGCTCAAACAGAGTTCATACATCAGTTGCCATTCACTTTGCAGAAATTGCAGCATTGCCGACGCGGGCTGAATACCCCCGCCAGCAGGCAAGATTTCATAAGATCCATAAAGTGCTGTGAGTACCAGATTAAACCCACCTGAAGTCAGGAATAAAACCGTTAATATTTGCGTAAATAGCACGCCAAAAATAGAGGATTCCATCCCCATGCTGGGGTTAAACAGCGTGGACATCGTGGCACCACGTAAGGTGTCAATCAGAAAGCCCGCCATATCAATCGCCCAAAACGGCAATGCGGCGACAAAACCAATCATCACCCCGACCATAAGCTCGACGCAAAGCACCCAAAACCACCCGGTAAGGTTGTCGTGATACAGCAAGGAGGTGGTGTAAAACATCGGAACCACGGGCAAGGCGATGGCAAAAACCACGCTATTGCGCAGTAAGCTACTGCCCAAACTGCGTGCCGTAAACAGAGGCAATATCAGTAACATGCCATAAGGTCGCATCATTGCCAGCCCTAAAGCCCCTAGCCAGTGCAGAGAGTCATGCATATCAAGACCGCATACTGGTTATCTGCAAAAAAGTCTGCTGGGTGTAATTCAGCAATGTCGACCCCATCCAATGATAGGTAATCAATAATGTGGCTGATACAGCAAGCAATTTAATCAGAAACTGTAATGTTTGGTCCTGTATCTGGGTGAGCGCCTGTAACAAGCTGACAACTATCCCAACCACTGACGCCACCACCACGACCGGCATCGATAGCAGTAAAACTATCCATAATAATTGGGTCGCCAGATGAACCACAATGGCATTGCTCATTGCCATGTCCTCTGCTGGCCATTCATAAATAAGACCCCACTAACTGCCCCAGCAGCAATCCCCAACCATCAATAAGTATGAAAATTAATAATTTGAACGGTAACGAAATAGTAATGGGGGATACCATCATCATGCCCATTGCCAGCAAAATGTTAGAAACAATCAAATCGATCGCCACAAAGGGTAAGTAAAGCAGTAAGCCTATTTTAAACGCCTCAGTCAGTTGGCTCAGGGTAAAAGCGGGCATTAATATCAGCAACGAGTTGGGTTTGATGGTGTCGCGATAACGTACCGGCCACTTGGTTTGGACGATGTCATTGAAAAAATGGAGCTGTGCTGCATCGGTATTTCGTTGTAAAAAATCGCGGTATGGCCCCAGTGCATGCTCGTCAATATGATGTAGCAAAGCCCCCATATCATTGGGCAACGGCTCATCCTGTAGGCGGGCGTGCACATCCAATCCGACCGGAGCCATGATAAAAATGGTTAACACCAGCGCCAAACCGTAAATGGCAATGTTGGGCGGCACTTGCTGCACCCCTAATGCATTTCGCAGCAATGAAAAGACAATCGATAGTTTGAGAAACGATGTTCCCATCACCATCAGCAAGGGGAGCAATGACAGAAGAAAAAGCAGGACAATCAATTGAGAGGATGAATTCAGTAACTCCATAGTCTATTCCGCAAAAGCTGGCCTGTCGGGTAAAAATAATATCTATAGTATTTCCCCTGATGGCACTTCTCGGGATCGGGTCATAGCCTGAATAATGTCCGTCAAGTGCGCCGGATCGTTATCCACAACAATTGGCGTTGCAGCAAGTGAATAAACCCCGATGAGCTGACTCAAGTCAGTGATTCGGGTGAGTGAACGCAGCTAACAGCGCTGCGGCGTCAAGTGTGCCGGATAAACCACTGATCAATGCGCACCACCCACTGATCATCGCAACACAATAAGCTACCACGACCAACAGACTGCCCCTGTAGCCGGATATTAACCTCACCGTAGAGCTGAGTTTGGCATGCTAATGTTTGCCCAATATCTAACTGTTTAATCGCCCCCAGCGGCATCGTCAGGTGGCCGATTTCCATGACCAGTGTTTGCGGCAATTGCTCAAGTTCCACCGTCTGAGGTGTGTTAGGTATAGCGGCGACATCCAACGCTATAAACTGATCAGTATCATCATTAATCTGTTGAATAGTCATGTGTTTTCCATCTTCCAGTTTGATGTAAATCTGCGGTGATGCCATTGGCCATAACCAACAGTTCCCTTGTTCCCATTTTGCAGCACAGTTGATTCGTACCCCATCCCCCGGCCTGATTTGTTGAAATTGATACCGCGATAATCGGCTCCATCCCACCACTAATCCTGCCTGCCACAGCAGGTTCGGCTCGGCGGCTGGATCACAATGCCAATCAGATAAAGTTTTAGCTAACGTCGCCAAAGGCCAATCAAACAACACGCCACTGAGTTGCTGGCCTTCCAGTTCAAAAGCCAGCACCACCGCCCACTGGGGCAAGAGTGTCATCGCCACTGGCGCGGTGTCATCAAAAGTTAGCTCGGATAACGTGGCCAGCAGCGGACTGACAGCCCAACTCGCCATAGCATTAACCAATTCTGCCGCCAGCAAATGAGGCTCATCGGTTGCCAGCGCAGATGCCAACCAGTTATTCCAACAGGTTTGGGATAACCAGAAACCGCCTACCTTGCCGCCATAATGGAGTGGCAAGTAAATGCCTGCTCCCGCGACCTGCGCCAAGGTGGCGCAAATACCGCCGCGGTGACGACCACGCCCAATGATGGCGCTGAGCTGGCGTAATTCAGCCGACAATGCCCCCACCATGGGTCACCTCCAACAAGCAAGGGAATCCCCATTGATGCAGTTGCCGCTGCCAGCGCATTTGCAAGCGCTGTAGGCGTTCGACCCTGTCACGATTGCTGTGACTGAGCACAATATGCAAGCCATGAGCGGCCAGGCTGACATGAACCTGTACACCTGATAGTGGCCCACTGAGGATACGGTAGTCAGTTTGCATCAGATTATCCTCACCCGAAGCCGCCATGGCAGGGGCCATATCCTGCAGTGCGGATGAACGCGGGGGAAGATAGCGGGCAAATTGCTGTTTTTGTCTCTCATGGTCCAGGCTCTGTGGCCTCTCCCCGGTAAAGCCCCTTTCACTGAGCGGGGGTAATGCGCCTTCAATATCGATTCGACTCATCTTTGATTAGCATCCGTAATTTTTCCTGTTCACGCTGATTCGTCTTTAACAGCGCCTGCTGTGACGCAATGGCGTCTTGCTGTTGCCGCCTTTTGGCGGCTAACTCACAGAGTGATTGATGCAACTGCCGCTCCGCCTGATACACCTTGTGCTGCGAGGCTCTCTGCTCCTCTGCTTGCCTCGGATTTAGTTTGCCGCGCCATTGGGCAATCCTATGTAATTGCTGGCATAACCCCTGGCGTTCTTGATGGAAACTCGCCCACTGCCGTTCCTGTTGTTGCTCTTCTTGCTGCAAGCACATCAATTGCTGGCGCAAACGGCGCTCCTGGCGCTGGCGCAGTGCCAAGAGCCGCAGGAAAATAGTTAATGCGCGATTGATAAACCCAATGCCTGTGCGAGCTGAAGCAAGGTCTGAGTGAGGCCGGAGGTATCGGTTTTGCATGATGATAATGGGCTATCCTGTTGCAAGAAGGCGCAGATGCCGGGGTAACGCTGTAGCGCGTCGTCAGCCTGTAAATCCTGACCTTCCTGATATTCACCCACTCGCACCAGCAACTCTATCTCCTGATAGCAGGCCTGCATATGGCGCAGTTTTTGTGCCAATACCCGATGCTCCGCACTGACAATTTGCGGCATGATACGGCTAACACTGGCGGCAATATCTATCGCGGGGTAGTGCCCGGCACCGGCCAATTGGCGCGATAACACGATGTGACCATCCAAGAGAGAGCGAACCTCATCGGCCACCGGCTCATTCATGTCATCACCCTCAACCAGCACCGTGTAAAAAGCCGTTATGCTCCCGCGTTCGCTATTGCCCGCGCGCTCGAGTAACCGGGGAAGTGCGGCAAATACACTGGTGGGGAAACTGCCCATTGCTGGGGACTCCCCCGCCGCCAAGCCGATTTCACGGGCAGCCCTCGCATAGCGAGTGAGCGAATCGACCATTAACAGCACTTTCCCCCCGCGCTCACGGAAATATTCGGCCACCGTGGTGGCCGTATAAAGACCTTTCAGCCGCTCCAGCGCGGGGCGGTCAGAGGTTGCCACCACCACTACCGTGCGGGCGCGGGCTTCGGGAGTCAGCACTTGCTCAAGGAATTCCCGCACTTCACGCCCCCGTTCACCGATCAGCGCCAACACGATAATATCCGCGCCAGAGCCACGACATAACATGCTTAACAAGCTGCTTTTACCCACGCCGGCAGCGGCAAAAATACCGATTCGTTGCCCCTCGCCACAACTCAATATGCCATCAATAGCACGAATACCGGTGGTCAACATTTGCTGAACGGGCTGACGGGTTAATGGGTCAGGCGGCGGGCAATCCAACTCACGCCAATGCCCACGAAGGGCGGGGCCCGCATCCATTGGCTTCCCTAAACCATCCAATACGCGCCCAAGCAAGTCCACCCCGACTCTGACGCGGTGTTCATGTCCAAGCGGAGAAACCCATTGACCGCATCGTAAACCGGCGGAGGAGCCAAACGGCGACAGTAATGCTGTTTGTTGCTCAATGGCGACCACTTCAGCCAACATGTCCGGTGAGGCAATTCGGCATAATTCCCCCAACGCAACACCGGGCAAATGAGCCCGTAGCAGTGTCGGGCCGACACTTAATATCGCCCCGTAAGATTCCATACCGCTCGGAGGAGAAGGCAATAGGTGTAATTGTTGCTGCAACTGAAAACTTAATCGTGCGATATCAGGCAGTTTCATCAAGTTCATCTCCAATAAGCTCAATGGTACCGACCACCTTAATATTCATTTCATCGCCCAGTTCCTGCCAGGAAAGCACCGGTAGCGCAAAAATATCCCGCTCAATAATTTTGCGTAAAAAGCGCCGCACATCGATACTCGTCAACATCACGGCATCGGTATTTTCAGCAAAAGCGCTGTTTATTTTGTCGAGAAGCCGCCGCGAATGTTTATCTTCCAGCGCAGAATAAGTCCCCGCGGAGGTCTGACGAATAGACTCGCGGATCAGGTTCTCCGCCCCTTCCCCCAACCGCAATACCGGCAACCAGGCTTTGTTTTTACTAAATCGGCTGCACACATGGCGACGTAGGGCGATACGGACATATTCGGTCAACATGACGATGTCTTTCTCTTTCGGTGCCCACGCCACCAGCGCCCCAAAAATAGTGCGTAAATCGCGGATCGAAATATCTTCTTCCACCAATCTTTGCAGTATTTCTGCCACTTTGCCGACCGGCATCTGGCGCTGGAGCTCTTTGACCAGCTCGCCGTAACGCGCCTCCATCGCATCCATCAGATAGCGGGTTTCTTGCACGCCAATAAACTCGGCGGTATGCCGCTCAAGTACGCGAGTCAGGCAATGAATAATGCGCTGATGCCCCTGCGCATAGGGAACGCCTAACGTGCTGGCGTGACGCGCCTGTTCGGCAGGCAACCACTCAAAGCACCCCATTTTCATACCAAGAACATGGCTACGTGTCGCGAGCGAGGTACAGGGTTGAAGCAGCAATACATCATCAAAGGGTAACGTCAGTTTCAGCACTTGTTCCTGATAGACCCGGATCGATAATTCATTTTCAGCCAGGCTGGGATCACTGCGGACCACCACCTCGGGCAATGGCACGCCAAGATATTCGAACCAACGCCAACGCAAGCCATCGAGATCTCGCCCCAAATGGGGATAATGTAAATTGGGCGCGCAATACAACATCAATGGCACGGCTCCAGGGGTCATAGCGCTGGCCGGAGAAAGCAGATTATCGCCGCGCTCACTGGCCCCAGCACTGGGTTTCTTTTTCCGATAAAGTAACAATGCGGGGGTAGCGACAAGTGCTGCCAGCGTGATAAAAATCAGGAACGGAAAGCCCGGCAACAGAGCAAAAACAGTCAGGATCGCCGCCGCCAGCAACAAAGCATCGGGTTGACGGCCAACTTGTAAAACCAGGTCTTTGGCCAGACTCTGTTTCTCACTGCCGGGCACTCGGGTGACAATTATCCCGGCAGTGATCGAGATGAGTAATGACGGGATTTGAGCACATAAACCATCGCCGACGGATAACACGGCATACGTGGTCATCGCCTCTTCGGCAGACATATTATGTTGCAACACACCAATAGTGATGCCGCCGATAATATTCACCAGAATGACAATAATGCCGGCGATGGCATCCCCTTTAACGAATTTCATCGCGCCATCCATGGCACCAAACAGGCGGCTCTCTTTTTGTACCCGCTCGCGCAGTCGCCCCGCTTCAGCAGAGTCGATCACTCCTACTCGCATATCGCCGTCAATACTCATTTGCTTACCCGGCATGCCGTCGAGAGAAAAGCGGGCGCTCACTTCAGCGACGCGCTCCGAGCCTTTGGTAATCACGATAAACTGCACCACGGTGATGATAGTAAAAATGATCAGCCCCACCGCCAGATTCCCCCCGACGACAAACTGGCCAAACGCCTCGACAATTTCACCGGCATCATGCTGTAGCAGTACCAAACGCGTGGTACTGATGGTTAGCGCTAATCGATAAAGAGTGGTGATCAGTAGCAACGATGGAAACACTGAGAATTCAAGAGGATCGCGCAGGTAAATTGAGATCATCAAGAGAATAACGGAAAACGCGAGGTTGATGGCAATCAGCACATCTACCATGACGGTGGGCAGCGGCAGAATCATCATAAAGATCGCCACCAGCAGCATTATCGCCAAAAAAACATCTTGTCGTGCCGCTATCATCATCAAACCGCGTGTCAATGCCGATTCTCTCATCGGTATTCTCCCGGCAAACGGCGGAGTAAAGCACACTGTTGCTGATAGAGGTGATACCAGCACTCTGCCCCTGATGACACCGGCGGCGAGCAACTGACCATCATGCCCATTTTCAATAAATAGACACGCTGAGGGACCCCATTAAAGCGTTCGAGCTGCCAACTCCTCTGGAGCAGCAATAAGTCCTCATAGTGATAGCGCCGATGTTGCACGCCGCTGGTCAATAACAACCGCGCGTTGCGCCACTCGAGGAAAACCAGCCGTTGCTCTATTTGCCACTCCATGCGGGGGGACAATGTCGAGTAAGGTAACTCGGCCATGTGGGTAAACAGTTGGAGGTTACGGGTAACGACTAAATCCATTTCCATAACGCACCTCATCCAGATAACTCATTGGTTTAAAGTATTAATAAGTAATAGAAAGAGTACGCATCCCACGGCCACCACACTATCCGGTCATGGCCTGATTCGATGGGCTATATCTCCAATAACACGGCCAAAATCTGCTGTTGCTGCTCTTGATCATTGAAACAATCAACTGGCATAAGCTTGAATAACTCATAAAATCGGCGAATAAATCGACTACGTGTATTGATATCTTGACCTGAAATCGCCTCAATGCGCGGTTGTAGCCAGTAACTAAATAACCAAGGCTGCCCCACCACCGCCAGCACTTCGCTCAAAATCACATCGCCGTTTACAGCGCAGGCCCTCCCCATGCGGTTGCAATGGTCTTCCATCCCCAGAAACATCAGCAAACGGCGAAGTTGATACAATGTGGTCGCCAAACGTTCACCGCGCTTTGGCGGCGGTTGAGAAGACAAGTCAAACGCCACCGCACGCATCAATGCCCGGACTCGTTGCTGCCGCTGTGGCCAGCGGCTCACCTGGGTAAACCATTCCGCAACTGATAACTCACTTTGCTCAATACTCTGTGCAAACAATTGCTTAACAGCACCCAGCTCGCGGCTCTCTTGACTACCCAATTCCAGCAAACCAAATAACTCGATTTCCCAACCATCACTTTCCAATAACGGCTCAAGGAGTTGCGCTAAGCTGCGGCGACGTAACAGGTTATTTTTGCTGTACGCCATCATTGCGGCCAACAGCAAGATTTGCTGCCCGGCTGATAACCCCCCTTGGCGAAGCTGACTGGCAAGCTGAGAAATATCCATATCAAGCGGGATATGCTTGGGCAGCAAAGAGTCCGCACCCGCGGGTAACTGGGCGATTAATTTCACCAATAACTGTTGGCGGCGCTGGTTTCGCTCCTCGGCCTCAACAGATTTTTGATCTTTTAATCGGGAGCCCAAACTCAGCCCGATCTCCTCCATCGTTTCTTCCAACGCAGTTTGTCTGACCTCTGACAATTCTATGCAGGCTAACGCGGTGACCGATCGCGCAGGGGATATTTCACCGGGTAACTCGGCACCATGGGGTGTCGCGCCACCAACGGCATGAGTCTCTGATACATTATTGGCGTTGATCATGCTCGGTTCCTGATGGAATGAGTTCCTGATTAAGTGATGGGTCGGGTGATTCCTGTAGCCAAAGAAGAAGTTGCGATAAATGGCGCTGAAGAGAGAGAGTGAGCTGTAGCAGCGGTGAGCTTAATTGCGCCTGATCATGTGCCATATTCTCATCGGCAACACATAGCACTCGCGAGCCGAAAGCAGCAGCTACGGCAGAAAGGTGCTGCGGATGAACACGTAATATCAACTCATTGTCATACGCCAACTTTTCGACTTGTGCTCCCAAACGATGAATCAGAATCTGGCTCACCGCTTGTTCCCCCGCCCAGGCGGTGATTACCGAACGGATAGCGGCAAGAATCGGTTCTCGGGCCTGTGTGATAAGCGCAGACTCCAGTTGCTCAGCGGCCACTAACCAATGGACATGCTGTGCCAACACGTCAGTTTCCATTTGGTATCGAGTTTGCTCGATAAGCTTATCCTCTTGTTGTTGCGCCTGAGCCAGTCGCTCCGCACTCTCTGCTTGCGCCGCTTGCACAATCTCAACCGCCTGCGCTTGGGCATCCGATAAAATATCGCGACTCTGCTCCATTTTCTGTAATTCAGCTGCAGGGATAACCGCACCGAGCGGCAGCGCAAAATCGAATGTCTCCACCCGAATCTGAAACGGGTTCACAGCAAACGCTCTAAGCGGATTAACCAATCATCAACTGACAGGGATAACGCTTTGGACAGAGAAAGTGATCGCGGTAAAGGCGGTAACGAGATGCACAGTGCCCGCCACACCACACAGTCACAACGGACGTGGTGAGCAAAGCTCTGCCCCAACCGCAATGCAGTCGTTAACAATTGCGCTGGGCTTAATCTGGCAGGGAGATGGCCGCGATAGCCCATCCCCATGAGTTGTTGAATATCACTTTCACTTAATAGCGGCGAAAGTTGTTGCCGGTAGCGGCGAAGGCGTAGGTAATCGTCACACTGCAAATAAACCAATCCCAACGCCAGACAGCGAGCGGATAAGCGCTCCGGTTTCACAATTTGATACCGCTGTTGTTGGCTCAATACGGCGGGCAGAGGCTGCTGAGGAAAGCGTCGCAGGTGATTGAGTCGCGCATTTAGTGCGCTATCCATGACCAGACTACGACCATAATGGTAACTGGCTGTCTTCACCCCCGCAGCCGCCAACCATAATGGATGAGCAAACTGTGCAGGCCGCCAGGCTAATTGATGCAAATACCGAATCTCGGTGGTTAACGGCAATATCATCTTTTTCTCCAACCCATTATCGGCGCAAATACCGCACCAGGCAGGCCGTCGACAAACCGACTAATAACACCAACAACAAACCCAGGGCTATTTGTAATGTCGCGGCATGACGTAATAGCCATTGCAAGGCGACTTCCGAGTGGCTTTGTTGCTGCGTAGTCGGGGCGCTGAACCGATAATTAGTCGGCTGCATCACCACACTAATCTGCGAAAAATCGATACCCGGAATACCATCGCGGATCAGATTCTTAATTTGCGGTTGATAACTCAGCAAATTCACTTCAGGTGAATATTTAATAAACACCGAGGCGGCATGAGGAACACTACTTTTCCCGTCTGTCGGCGCGGGCATAGCAATAGTGACATCCGCTTGAATCACCCCGTCCATATGGCTCAGCATGCTTTCCAACTGCTGCTCTTTTAGATAGACCATTTTTGCTTGCTCTTGCCCCGGAGACGTCACCAACTGATTCGATGGGAAAAGCTCATTCACTGAAGCAAATCGCTGACGAGGAAAACCATGCTGTCGTAGCAACTCCACGGCGTTAATAAACTGACTTTTGTCGACATTCAGCGCAACAGTCCCCCCCTTTTCAGACTGCTTTTCTGCTTTAATTTGGTGCAACATTAATAACGCCAACATCTGGTTCGCTTCCCCTTCGGAAAGGCCGCTATACAACTCCATCCCACAGCCAGAAAGTGATAAAACCACCAGCAATAGCGCTATCAAACGCGGCCCACGTTTCATTGCATATTGACCAGTTTGTTGATGTTCTGCCCGACCACACCGGCAACTTTAGCGGTTAAATCCACGGCCAATGTGGCCTGCATCCATGCAGACTGCACTGACAAAAATTGGTCTGGCGAGACCATGGGGGTGGCTGGCTCAACCGGCTGCATTAGCTGGGCAAATTTGGCAATATGTTGCGCATCGGCGGGTGGCTGAGAGGGTAAGCTCAATCTGGCTGCGGCGTTAATAACATTAATTTCCATCGGATGACCCTTGTTTAATAAAAGTGTTTATTGCACAAATTCACATCTTGGCGGAACCCAAAATCCCTTGTTGCAGCAAAGCCAACATATCTTGTGCTTCTTTCGAGGTGGCGGTTGCCAATAGCGCCAATGCTTCACTCTGGTGATTAAGCCCGAATAGCAGAATTGCCTCACAAACTAAGCGCACTTGAGGTTCCGGAATTAACTGCGGTAATACGTTAAGAATATCGCGAGCCTCGGCCAGTAAGCTGTGGTTGACACCTGCCAATGCAGCCTCCACAACTAACTGACGGCAAGGGGCTGAAAGTAAAGTCATATTTTGGCAATAATCCCACTGGTCATATCCTTAATTCCCTTCATCAAAGCACTGCTAAAATTGATGTAAGATGAATACTGCTGCATAGCAAATTGCATCTTGAGCATATGCTCAGGATCTGAGGGATTACCTGATGCCATTTGATGTTGAAAATCCTGACCAATCTTATTGATGCTCTGTGCCAGCCCATTCACCAAGGCGTTTATATCCATAAGACCCCCTATTCCATGAGTGACCGCATACGCGACGGGCACTGTTGAAAACGACGACGAAAACTGTCGGAGAAATGAGCGTGATTACTAAAACCGCACTCCATGGCAATATCGGCCACACGCAGTCGGGTGGATAGCAGCAGCTCACACCCTTTTTTCAAACGTTGATCCAGTAACCATTGTTTGGCCGACATGCCGAATTTTTCGAAAAACAAGAAATTCAATTTACGGGTTGAAATACCTAATTCATCGGCATAACGCGAAACCGTCCATGGGTTGAGGCGGTTTTTATCAAAAAACTCCAATAGTTCGTTATTTGTACCCACTATTGATTCTAATAGTCGGGAGAAATAAACCGGTTCTAACCCCAGACAATATAGATATAGAAACCGCAGCGAGGTGTTTCTTTCAAAATCAACCAACTGTTGAGTTGCACAAATAATATCGTTATTTATCGGTAATATTTTGCAGCGCTCATATACCTTTTGGGGCAGATGAAATTTATTCGGTTGAACCATCTTGCTGGCTAATTCTTGATATAATGGCAAAAGGTCAATGGCGTGACACAATATTGAGATAAAACTACTCTGAGAAAAAGAAGATACACTTGCTTGCTCATCGGTAACAACTAACTTCCCCGCAGGAACAGTATGGCAGACGCCGTCACAGCGTAAGATTCCCTCTTGCCGAAATAGAATAAACTGTATTGATTTCATAATATCCCTCCGAGTGCCATTGTCCTTGTACAATATTGACAAATAACCCGACAAGCTGATATCCGGTATAGACCTTAAGTCTCATTAACCGCATTGTGGCTGATTATTTTGGGATGATTCAATAAATTCCTTAATCTCGGCTAATGCCGCCATCTTTCCTTCAAGAAAAGCTAATTGTTTGACTGTCTCTTTTTCAGTGGTGACTAGTTTTTCAATAATAGTCTCTTTGGCATCACTGTCATGGTTCATCCAGACCCCTAAAGCCCCTGCCGCGACAACACTTATCATGGAGGCCAAGATCGGGGCATAACTCTTAGCAAGAAGGCATAAACTGTTATTAATAACCGGATGAACAACCCCGCCGACCACACCGAGAGAAATGACAATTGCAGCCCGAATAAAATACGACGTTAAGCGGGCAATTTTTTTTGCATTCATCGGTGAAGCTTGACAATATTTAGCAAATACAAAAACAGCTTGTTGTATTGCATCACTGCCCATCGTCAACTCTTCTTTATTTTTACTGGCACAACTCCAGTTATTGCAGGAACAGGCCAAATTAGACAGGGATAACATAAGATTTAAACCTGTTAAAATAGCAATAGGGGTTGCTGCACCACCACTACAAATACTGAGCCCCACACTGACAACAAACGATGTTAGAGAAACAATCGATTCAATGACATTGATGAAAAATTGTTTCTTAGCTAACTTAACTCTGGCGTTTTTTAATTCATCAAGCTCACTATCTTGAGTATCACCTGATTTATTGACGCCAATGTTTGCCTCTTTAATAGCATTATTGTTAATTCTCTCCATAATATCATTCAAGGAGCAAAGAAGAGGTTTTTCACCCCCTAATTCAGAATTGGTGGGTATTGATATCGGATAAGATGCGGAGACGGTATCTGGACGCGAAGTTATTTCGGGTGCGGTTATTAGGGTCATAGTTATCCACCTTAAACATGGCTCATACAAACTATATTGTCTGTTTCTGATGCTGTTTTTTCAAATATTACTTTTTTCAGATACTATTTAATAATTGATTGGATTTTTCCGCCGTTGGGGCGTATTGAGGGCTAAAGTAGCTCATTTCAATGGCAGTTTGTAATGCCTCCCTGGCATCAGCCCCTTTATCCAGTGCCAGCAAACAAACCGCCATCTGATAGACCGGCTCTGGGTCTTTAGCCTCTAAAAGTAATGCACAAGCATAAGCACTGAGTGCCAACGTAAACTCTTGCTGCATTTGCATCGCACCCGCCAGGGCCAAATGAAATTGCGGTTCTGATGGGCAATATAATGTCAGCCAGGAAAAATCCTCCATCGCAGCAACGTAGTCATTTACCAACCAGGCCTGATAGCCCCGGGCGTATCTTCTCTGCACATCTTCGGGATTCACATCCTGATTATCATTTATCATGTTCGCGCAAATGGCCTGCAACTCATCGAAGCCACTATCTTTCATGTCATCCCTCAACTCATAACATCAAATAATAACCAGTCATCACCATCAATATTTTTACTGAACGCACCTTTGGCGAGAAGGTATTTAACCAGCCGATGGCGTATTGATTGCAATGTCGGGCTAGCAATATTATCAACAATCATGACTCTGACTATCGATACCTGCGCAACACTCGTTGCCAAATCATACAAAAAATTAAATAATTTAATGAAATCACCTGGAAGACTATTTCCATTCAATGATTCTAGATGGCAAATAATAAAATCACTGTGTTCAACCCGGTAAGTGACTCGATAACCATAAAGGGGAAATTTATACCCTATTCTTAATGCGCTAGTTTCAAAATAAGCTATTTCGACAGAGCATCCATTATGACTCAAGTATTGTTCCACAGTGACATGCTTCATATATTATAACTTCACCGCCATGGTGATTTGACTCATTATATTATTTATAGAATTACCCAAGTCTTTTATATTTTGTCGGGATTCATTCATTTTATCAGATAGCTCACTCATATTCTTATTATAAGATTGTGCTCCACTGCTTTGCAGATCACTGGTCATGCGCAATAAATCTGCCTCACGAGTATTATTCCCTTCAACCAACTTTCCACTACCCGCCCCGAGTTGCCCTAACGCCGAGCCGCCATGGGTGGCAATATCACCTACTTTTAAACTGGCCACCGCCCCCACACCGCTAACCACACCCGAAAGAATAGTACAAACACCGCTGGTAATGGCCCCGGCAGCCGTTTTATCAATCGCATCACGCCTATTCTGCATCGAACTAACTTGAATATCCCAACCTAACGCTTGTTGCTTTTGATTATAGATATTAAGCACGTCACGCATTTTTTTAAATAAAATGTTCATTTGAAAAATAATATTGGACAGATCAGACATCATATCTTCAACATTATGCCCCACATCTCCACTATTCTTTTCAGTAGAAATGTTATGTTGCTCAGGTAGTGTTATTTGATGATTAACTGTCATATTCATAATAATCTCTCTATATTAATGAGCCAGAAATTCTTATCTGCAACATGCCATTCTGTCGAATAGTATCACTGAATTTTGTTAATGAATCTTGTGCATCCTGAGACGTCTCTTTGAGTTGTTTAAGTTGATTCTGCTTATTTCGCTCTACCCATTCATCCATAAATTGAGTGAAGTCTTGATCAAGAATTAATTTCTGAATCTCTTTTTGCAGCCCTGCGCTCTGAACAGATAGCTGGCCATTATTTATTTGCACGGCGGCACTACTGCATTTTTGAATAACCAATAAGGGGGAGGTCGCAATATCTTTTAAAATTGTTGTCACTGATTTTTTCATTATGGCTTTGGTACATTGTCGGCTCAATTCTTCTGTTGTCAGCGTTATCCCTTTCTTGATTGCATCCTCAGCCAATTTTTTCGTGACACCGCCTACCAGCTTTTCGATCCCCTCATGGGTAAAAGACTGGGTCATGTTACGCACCAAGGTCATTTCCGCCTCAATCGCCTGTTTAGCCGCCGTAGCTGCCATATCAGTGGCACTAACCATTTCTATTTCCATTGCTTTCATAGAGATATCACGGCTGACTTGCTGACTGACATCCTTGCCGAATTGCTCAGCCAACTGCTCAATCTCCTCTGTCGCCCCCCGCTTAATCGCATCCGTCAATGCTTCACCCCCTCCCTTTTTCAACACATCGCCGCTACCTTTGGTGATGGCTCGAGCAGCATTGATTGCACGCCCAGCTTGAAACAAGTCAATTGCCATGGCAAAGCATTCAAAACCCAGCTGAACTTTACCTGCAACATCAATGATTTCTTGGCATTTCTCCTTTGAAGCCCCGAGTAACATCGCCGTTTCAGCCGCGGCTTTAACCAAACCTGCGGTGCCCGCAGCTAAATAAGCGATACCCGAAGTCATGGCAACCGGATCGCCGGTTAATATACCCTCAGCAATTTTGAGCGCCCCATAGACCACCTCCGCGGCACCAATAATCCAATCAAATATCGCATTGAAAACCCCAGCTTTTTTAGCTTTATCTGCTTGTTCAACGGCTTTATCAATCTGTTTTTGATATTCCGAAATGCGTTTATCACGTAGAAAAGCCTGAACATCCGTCGCACGTTCCATTTGCTTGCCGATTGATTTGCATAAACCAGAGAAAAGCCCAATGTTCAGATTAGCGGCCATCGACATGATGAGTTGCATATCAGTGCTATCTAATCTATCCAGCGAAAGTCGGCCATTGCCTCCATCAATTAAACCCGCCCGTGGTATAGAGATAAGTAAACGATCAAGTGCTCCTTGTGCGCTTTGTTGCGACACATGGGGTGAGCTTATATTGGCATCCACTGCGAGAGGTAACCCAGCAATACCGCGCCAGTCCGGTAGTTTCACGGGTGATAAAGTGGGGCTTTTATTCGCGCCAGCCAGGGTCCAATCATTCAAAATGGTTGCTTTAATGCCGATGGCATCAGACATGTCTCACCTCCAGTAATAATGCCGCTAACCCACGCTCAGCCTGCTGTTTTACTTGTGTCCATTCAGCATGCGAATGGCACCAATTTAATGACATTCGGAAAGCCTTTTCTGCATAGATTCTATTACCGCAAGCGACATAACATTGCCCCGCAGAACAGGATGGCCGGGGATCATCAACCTGAATTTGTCCTGCGCGACTAAAACAATAAATCGCTTGATGAAAGTCAGCCGTTTGCTGATAACACAATCCCAAAGTCAGCCAATAAGAGAAATTCCAATGGTCCAGCCGTACCAATAGATTTAATAATCGCTTGGCATTGTCATATTCGCCGCCCTGGCATAGCTGTACGGTGTATTCATATACCAATGCTAAATCTTGCGGGTCCATTCTGGCTAACATACGGAAAGAACCGCCGCGCCGCATAAAATTAATGACCTGGTCACTGGGTTGAATATTCATCTCACACCATCCCTACCGTCACGGCTTAATTAACAAGCATTACGAGCAATTGTCATCAGTAAATCTTTTAAACCTGCCTGTAATGTACTGATGTTATTAGCGCAAACGTTATAATTCTGCATCATTTTCTGTAGCTGTAATTGATCCTGGCTCATGGTGTCTGTCGCGCGACTTTTCTCATTATCTAAAGCCCCTTTCACTGCTTGTAATTGCCCTTTATTCAATTCTGGGCCATGTTCCTTTAAATATTTATCAATACTCATTCCATCAACAGTAATGCCATTTTTCCGCATAAAATAAATTACTGCATCAGGTAGCGGCTCTTTGGTTTTATCATCTCCCGTTGCCGCTTTCGCAATAACCTCATCAACTTGATTAGACATTTCCTGAATATCACTGGCATATTTTGAACGCTGCTGCATCTCTTTAAAATAAGTGCTGGCAATATTAGAAAGCACAGCAAGATTTAAATACAGAACAGCTAATCCTATACTGAAAATATCATCATAATCATTAAGTTCATTGGAAGCGGCATTCTTTACCATGTCATTCCCATCGAGTTTCTGCGTTTCTATGGGAAAATATTTTGGCATCTTGACATACGCGTTTGTCGCCATATAGACACTCCTACACTCCAGGGTTAACGATATTTAAGGGGAGAGCTATTTACCTTCTGCGGTGTTTATATTTTTAAACTGTGTTTCTAATTGTTTAAACTGTGTTTTCATCTGCGAAATACACACCATCATCTTGGCTTTTTCTTTTTTAAAACCACTGGGGAAAGCTTCATCTAAACGCGATAGGGTTTCTCTGGCTTGACTATCATTGTCTGCTCGCTGTTGCAGCAACTTAATATGCTGCTGAAAAACCTTGAGCTTATCTAAATCAGACTTTAACTTGCTATACCGGCTCTGTAAATCACCTAACACATAGGGAATAGGATCATTAATATTCATACCATCATTCCTTATCCATTCATAATCTGTTAAAGTTATTTTGCATTATCAAACCCTATCTGTCTTTCACATTTATTCTATTATTTTTAAAAACAGCAGCGCATAAAGTTATTTTTTATAACGGACAACCAAAGTTTCTATTATTTTTTCGGCGCTACCCAATGCGAGTATCAAATCATTCAGATGTTTATAATTGTCAGGTGTTTGCTGGAGAGAAAACTGATGAATAAGTAATAGCTTTTCTTTTATCAACAATTCCTTTCTATGCTGAATAGATAGTGACTCAGACTTGATATCATCTTCCAGTTCAGTTATATGCCGCATGCACCCATTTCCTATCATTAAAAATCCATCGGTATTTGCACTAAGTTATTAGATTTTAACAGTGAGATACCCAATTCCCCGATCAAGATAACTTTATAACCATTATCCAACACCGCGCCTTGCTGTAAACGAACTCCATTAGCCAGCTGTACAAATTTTGAATAATCATTTCCGCCGTAACTGACAATTGCAGCGGGAAGAAGTTGAGTCGTTTGATCAGAGATCGGGATATTCTGATACTTCACCGGGAATGCGTCAGGTTGCCGGGCAAATGTCGCCAGTGTCTCTTCAAGATGCTGCTGTTGATCCAACGATAGCACTCCGCTAATAACAATTTCTTTATTACTTTGCGTCATACTCAGATAACCGAGCAACCCCAACTGTCTTAAACACGCCACTAAATGTGGGATTTGACCATCGTGGGAATTAATCACCACCCAGCCTTTTAACCCGTTAATTGCGGCTAATGCTTTCTGAGCGTTTAACCATTTCGCGCCCATTTCAATAGCACCATTGAGAGTGACATTCCCCGTTTCCTTACCGGCAGATACCCCAATATCTTGATAACCGTATTGGCGCAAAACCTCAATAACACTCGCAATCAGTCGATCATCACAAACGAGCTGATTACGAAATAGAATATGGTTAGAAAGCAAAAAGTTTTGCAACTGAATAACCGCTGAGGATGATGCACAGTGACCACTCAACGCAACGCTACCATCCGCTAACCAGGCTACGTTTATTCCCTCCAAAGATGGCTGTTTTAATTGCTGTGATAATTGTGTTGGAATAGACAAAGGGAGTTGAGCAAACAACCGATTCGATTGCTGTGTAAACCAAAATATAAATACCAGCAGCAGTGCCAATAGCATAAATGTGACTACAGATAGCCATAATAATAAACGCCCCCCTGAGCGACGAGCCACTTTTATTGCGTTTAAGACATCCGTTTCTTCGCCGAGAACCAAGGCTAAACCAGCGACTTCAATCACTTGCCGTAAAGGAATCGGTTGTTGTGAATCATGCCGAAAACCATTAACCCAAACAGCGTCTGGTGACTGTAGTATGACTTGACTCTCGCTGATTGCCAAGGTCAATATTTGCCCTAGCGGCAATGACAATAATACATCGCACCCCTGTTCCCCCAGAGTCAATATCCCCTCAGGCAAAGTCAGTTCGCGCCCAATGAGTTCACCACTCAATAGGCGAAGCTTGAATTGTACCGCCATGTTATTCCCCTGTATTAACCGGTACGGCTTTGATTAGAAATAACCTGACAACACTGTGAGATTGCTTATTGGTGCTGCGAAACAATCCACCGAGTAAAGGGATATCACCCAATAAAGGAATTTTGTTCTGTGATTCAATTTGTTTGTCTTGAATGAATCCCCCCAAGAGCAAACTTTGTCCAACCCGCAATGTCGCTTGAGTCGAAATATCTGAATTCTGAATTTCAGGTAAAGGCTCGCGACTACTGAGCGGTGCCTGCTGTTGGCCATCTTGAATATTGAGATTAAGCAAAACTTCTTTCACACCGTCTGAATCAATCATTCTTGGTGTGACTCGTAATAATGAACCTGAGGTTATTGATTCAAGTTTTGCCACTTTGTCGCCTTGGAGCTTGGTATAAAAAGTCACATTTTTGTCTAGTACAGCTTGAATATTATTCAAGGTAACCACTGAAGGTCGGGATAAAACTCTGGCGCGTGAGTTCTTTTGCAAGGCATTCAAACGCACCATAAAGTTTCCAGTATTACCAATCACAGTGGAGAATCCATCTGAATTAGGTGCTGCCTCCCCACTGTTAAATGAAACCCCAGTGCCACCAATCGATGTAGATGCAGACCAATCGATACCAAGCTGGCTGATATCGCCGGCATCAACATCAATAATCGTCACAGAAATTTCTATTTGGACAGGTCGCTGGTCCAACTGTGCAATTAAGCTGCTATAGAGCGGCATATTAGCTTGGCGATCACGGATAATAACGGCGTTTTGCCGAGGGTCTGCTGAGAAAAGTGGCATACTCGCCGGTTCCCCCCCCGCTTCTTTTGTTCCCGCCAAAGGTAAATGATTCCCCGCACTCATATCTCGCAGTACACTGGCAAGACCCGGTAATTTAACTTGTTGATCACGATATTGATAATCAGAGTCAGCCGCAGATGCATATTTTAACTGGAATACTTTCACTATTTCTTTATTCTGTTTTTGCTTGCTAACTTGAGAAGCAAGCATTGTAGTGAGTGAAGTCACCCGCTCAATACAGATAGGTACTCCTGTAACTTCAATAGCATCGAGGCGAGAAACAACCTTCACAGCACAGTTTTTATCTGCAGGCACACCACTTTGTTTGAGATATTTTATCAAGGCCGACGTCGATAACTCCCCTGGGGATATGAACTCTCTTTTGATTGATTGGGCTTTGTAGAAATAGAGAATATCGCCATCGTAATACCAAATAATATTATATAACCTTGCAAATTCTGCCAATATTTGCTCTGGTGTTTTATCGTGGATTTTGCCACTGAACTTTTCAGTTATCTCCGAGCTAACCATGATGGGAATACCATAATTCGCGCCAAAATCCTTTAATAAACTGGAAACCATTATACCCCGACTATAAATAAAAAAAGGGTCACCTTGCCAGGGGATTGTTTTTCCGTAGGCTTCTGATATGAAAAACAACAATAGTAGACTGGCAATTTTTCTCATGGAAGAACCCTATTGGCATCTATTATTTGTGCGTCTAATATTCGTGATTTAGGGGCGTTCATTGTGGTTGAAAATGAGGTTAGTATTTTAATAAAATCATTAAGTTGCTCTAGTTTTATTGATAACCCCTGACTCTTATCATCAATAGTGCATCGGCACCAAAGCCACCAATAGCGCCCCTTAAGCTGTAATGAAAAATCCTGCGTGTCCTCAAGAGCCACCAGCATAAGAGAAATATAATGAATCGCTGTATCAGATATCATTTTTTTTTCAATAAAAACAATGCCAATACAAATAGAATGGTCGTAATCCATCGCCTTGGCTGGAATCCCATTGAGCGTAAAGTACATAATATTTGCATCTGAAAAATCAATATTTCTGATGAGAGGCTGTGTTTTCAATATTTCTAACATTGGCTGTTACTCCGGCAATACCACGCTTCAATTATCCTCCTTTCTTAAATCTCTGTTATAGGTCAAAAACCTGATTTACCTATTTTTGGAATTAAATGAATCTATAACGAGTAGTAATGAAATCAGTGTAATTCTTGATATCAAATTTTGGCTGTGGCGTACTAAAAAAAACAGTCAGGTGACTTTATGGAAAAATCATCATCACTCGTCACTCGATTGACACTATTACTGGGTATAACCTTAACGGCTATTTGGTTAATTTCAATTGTCATGACAGCATTCTTCTCATATGAGGACACGCGTCAACATTTGGTGAATGAATTAACACACATGGCATCATTACGGGCAGATTTAAGTAATTACCAATTTAAAGGCGCTGAAAGGGATGCTCTTTCATTGATCAATCGTCAGGATCATAATCAAATGAGCAGGGGGATCCCCATACCAATCAAGAATGAGAGTGTAAAAAACAATGTTCTTATTAACTCGATAACCTGTTCCCCCACTCAATCTAAACATGGTTATCAGATAAAACAAGCTTACGGCACGTCAGGTCAGACCTATTACCTTGATAGTTTTACAATTAAAAATAATGATGGAATGACTGTATTTAAACCGCAAAAGGTATCCAGCGATTATTTGAAACAACGGCGCAAAGAGTTACTTTTGCTTCCCATATTCCCGACTCACAATAATATTTTTTGGGGAATGCCCACTTATACTCAAGATAGTGGCTGGCATGTTTCTGTTGCTGCGTGTGATCAAATGGGGTCATTAGCGGGATTTTCGTTAAAACTGAATGAGTTAGTGACTAACAATCGATCATTTGAACAAAGGGATATCAATTTATTACTGGATAACGAAGGTAAATTATTACCTCTTTCTCAACAGAATATACCGTCAAATCAGTTATATGAAATCGTCCGTCAACTGAAAAATATTCACTTACACGATGGTTGGCAACAAACACCCGATTATTTGGTACTAAGAACTCAGCTAGAAGGCCCCGGCTGGCAGCAATTAGTGATTTATCCACGGATAGGGTTCGCTTGGGAGGCCGCAAAACCCGCATTACATCAACTCCCCTTTGCTCTGGTTATTTTGTTGCTTCTTACCTTAGCACTGTCTCTATTACTGCGATATTACCTGGCCATTCCATTATGGAATTTCGTCAATATTATCGGATCCACTGGGCCACAAGCTATGGAGCCACGATTACCCGTTAAACGTATGGATGAATTAGGTCATATTGCTCGAGCCTACAATGGTTTATTGGATAATTTGAATGAGCAATACGACACATTAGAAATGAAAGTTAAAGAACGCACACTGGCGTTGGCGAAATCAAAACAGGCCGCAGAACAAGCCAATCATCGCAAAAGTATACATCTGACCACCATAAGTCATGAGATCCGAACCCCTTTAAATGGGGCTTTAGGTGCCGTCGAGTTATTACAAAATACCCCCCTGGCACCGGAACAATATCGATTAGCAGAGACCGCGCGCCAATGTTCACATTCGTTGCTGGCAATAATCAATAACCTTCTGGACTTCTCGCGTATTGAATCCGGTCAATTAATTTTGTCGCAGGAGAAAACAGCGCTATTACCTCTACTGGATCAGGCCATGTTAACCATACACAGTCAGGTCTCAAATAAACCGATCGCTCTCTCTACTTATGTCAGTTCAGACGTACCACTGGAAATTGAGCTGGATAGCCAGCGTATAAAACAAATTCTGGTTAATTTATTGGGTAACGCCGTTAAATTTACGCGGCAAGGTCACATTAGTCTTACTGTTGAACGCAAAGGTCAGCAACTCTGCTTTACCGTTGCGGATAGCGGCTGCGGGATTGATTTAGAGCATCAACAGAAGATATTCCGCCCCTTTATTCAAACTTATGATCATGGGAAAGGGACTGGCCTGGGGCTGACTATTGCAGATAATCTGGCAAAAATGATGGGAGGAAACATTACACTTTACAGTAAACCCAACTGTGGCAGCCGTTTCTCATTAACGCTGCCGTTTACAGGGGCCAATCCAGTAATGCCTTTTAAGGACGAATGCTATGCATCCCCCTCATCGTTACAGGTACAATTATCTGCTTGGGGAATCACCAGCCAACCAATGAATCATAAATCGGTGAGCCTGCCACAGGAGTTGTTCGCTGATAAAGAATTGTGTTACCTCCCGGGTCGTTTATATACCAAGGTAAAACACTATCTAGATAATAAGGGGGACGCGCCCTCTTGCCAGCAAGAAATACAACATCATCTTCCACTGCAACCCTGGCATATGAGTATATTACTCGTCGACGATGCAGAAACTAATCGTGATATTACCGGCATGATGCTGCGACAACTGGGGCATCAGGTTACGCTGGCTGAAAGTGGCGAAGCTGCGCTGCATATCGGGCAACGGCAATATTTTGATCTGGTGCTGATGGATATTCGTATGCCAGACATGGATGGCCTGACAGCAACCCAGCATTGGCGTAATGATACGATCAATTTAGATAACCGCTGCATGATAACGGCACTGAGTGCGAATACTAACCCAGATGAAAAAATAAGGGCCTATCAGGCAGGGATAAACCATTATATTTCTAAGCCCGTGACATTCAATCAACTCGCAGAAGTCTTGGATCTGACGGCACAATTTCAACTCGAACGTGGGATTAATCTCACTCCGCAAATAACCACCGGCAAACCATTATTGAACCTGGCAGACAGCACACTGCGTCTTAACGTATGGAAATCACTGCAAGAATTACTGCAACTGACAAGAGATTCTCTGACTCATATTCCCGCCTTATCGGACCATCTTCACACTCTAAAAGGGTGTGCCGGGCAAGCAGGATTAATCGAATTACAAGAAGCGGTTATTCAGTTGGAAATAGCCATTGAAGCAAAGGAAAGGATTACACAACAAGATATCACTCGCCTTGACGAGATAATCCATTGGTTATTTCGGCCACGAAGCACCTATGAAGCCCCTATGAAGCCCCTATGAAGCCATTTAAATCATCAGGTAAAGGAATCTCTTTATGAATACAAAATTATTAATTGTGGACGATCATGAGCTGATTATTAATGGCATTAAAAATATGCTTGCAGCTTTTCCACGCTATCAGATAGTCGGTGAAGCGGAGAATGGGTTGGATGTGTATAACTTATGTCGCCAAACCGAGCCAGACATTGTCATAATCGATTTAGGCTTACCCGGTATGGATGGCCTTGATGTCATTATTCAACTTCTTCGCCGCTGGCCAAGCATGAAGATTTTAGCATTGACTGCTCGTCATGAAGAGCACTACGCCAGTCGAACACTCAATAATGGTGCGCTCGGGTATGTTCTGAAGAAAAGCCCACAACAAATTTTGATGGCGGCTATTCAAACTGTGGCGGCGGGTAAGCGCTATATTGATCCTGCGCTCAATAGCACTTTATTGAGTAAATTGACCCAAGGTTGCGAGACAAATCAAACCATTTTAACGCCACGTGAGCGGCAAATATTAAAGCTGATCACCGAAGGTTCGTGTAATCGTATTATCGCGACTCAGCTTTCTATCAGCCAGAAGACCGTTGAAACCCATCGCCTTAATATGATGAAAAAACTGGATGTGCACAAAGTCGCAGAACTGATTCACTGGTCATACCGTTTAGGCTTAAATGAATAATGCGAGTAAATTATCAACATGTTATGTCGTATCATTAAAGAACAATAAAGCCCCCTGTTGGTCTCTCTCCAACAGGGGGCTTTAACGGGTAATAGAAAACCTGATAGTTTGTTTTGAACTGATATTAGTTTTGAACTGATATTAGTTTTGAACCGGTGTTTGTTTTGGCGCAAACAATGTTTTCTCATAAGCCTTGGCTTTCTTATGATCAAACTGATGTTCCCACTTGGCAATAACCAACACAGCTAATGCATTCCCCACCACATTCAGTGCAGTACGCGCCATATCCAAAATACGGTCAACGCCCGCTATAAAGGCCAACCCTTCCAACGGAATACCGACGCTGCCTAATGTCGCCAGTAATACAACAAAAGAGACCCCCGGAACACCGGCGATACCTTTCGAAGTCACCATCAACGTCAGCACCAGAATAATCTCTTGCCCGATTGACAGCTCAATGCCATAAAGTTGGGCAATAAATATAGCCGCAATACTTTGGTATAACGTCGAGCCATCCAGATTGAATGAATATCCGGTTGGTACAACAAAGCTGGTAATCGCTTTTGGCGCGCCATAAGCTTCCATTTTTTCGATAATTCGCGGCAATACGGTTTCAGAACTGGCCGTAGAATAGGCCAGAATCAGCTCATCCTTCAGAATTCGAATCAATGTCCAAATACGCAACTTACATAATCTCGCCACGGTACCCAGCACCACTAAAGCAAAGAAGAGAATAGCGGCATAAACCAGGACAACTAATTTGGCGAGCGGAATAAGCGATGCAAAACCAAAGTTGGCGACTGTCACCGAGATCAAACCAAACACCCCGATCGGCGCATAACGCATAATCATGTGTGTGACTTTGAACATGCTTTCAGATACAGCTTTAAACACATTCAACAGTGGTTCTTTGGTTTCTTTTGGCAATGAAGAGAGCCCTAAACCAAACAACACTGAGAAGAAAATAATGGGCAACATATCGCCTTTCGCCATAGAGGCAAAGACGTTGGCAGGGATAAGCGACAAGATAGTGCTGACCAGACTGTGGCTACCACTTTGTACTTGTTCGGTGGTTTTTTCGTACTGAGAGATATCAACCACGGTCAACGCTGACATATCAATGCCATGTCCTGGTTGGAACACATTCGCCAAGGTGATCCCGACAATAATGGCAACGGTCGTGATAACCTCGAAATAGATGATGGTTTTCAGGCCAATTCGCCCAAGCTTCTTCGCATCACCAACACCGGCAATACCGACGATCAAGGTTGAAATAACGATCGGCACTACAATCATTTTAATTAAGCGGATAAATATATCACCCGCAGGGCTTAAAATATTATTAACTAACCATTCTCTTGATTCAATTTGGTTATGCAAAACTGCACCAACCAAAATACCTAACACCAGTGCAATGAGTATTTGCCAGGCCAGACTTATTTTTACACTTTTCATACCCTAAAAATTCCTCAAAGCATTCTATAAAATGCAAGTTACCAAGCATCTCAAATAGAATACTTAATCATTAAATACGGGGCTATAGTTGATAAACCTTATGGTCCAGCCTCCCGTCAGCCGTCCACGTTATAAATCAGTATCATTTCTAGGCACTCCTCTGCAAGCCTTGTTTACACTAAGCCTACATCGCACTCGTGCTGGAAATCAGCCAGAGTAATCGCTAATTATCAGTAAACATTTGTTATTAAAAAAGTAAAATACATCAATGACAAATAACCATCCAACTGGCCAGTAGGAAAAATGAGCGAAATTAAATTATTGCATAATTCACAATTATGTTTTGTTTTATGGTTTATTTTGTTTGTATTTTGTTAATGAGCACTTGCAGTAACTTTCCGCTTATTTTGGATATTCCGCAACCAAAGACAGTTTTTTTGAGAAAATTCTCAAGGAAAAATTAAAAAAATAAAAACATTAAAATGCATATTTATGCCGTTCATTTTTTATTTTACAATGCATATTTCATTATAGAATATATACATATTTTTCATTACAGGAAGATATTAAAATAATGATTCCTCTTCCGTGGTAAATGAATATTCCTTTTTTTGGTTAACCATTAATACCGCAGGGTGTTAATCACGTAGAGTGAATACTCTCCTCTTTGTCGGTCTATAAATATCCTCTTTTCGCACGAAAAATGAGCTAATGCCCACATTTCCTTTCCTTTATAGCATGGTCAGATGGCAGCTCTTCTATCATTAAGATATCGATTCACCACTCAGCACATTAAGTAAGTCTCTAAATCAACATCTTTTATGCGTGATCTGTCGCCCAAAAAAGAAACAAAACATCTCCTCACACTATAATTAACTTTTGATTGACATATCATTAACAATCTCAAGGAGAATGATGATGAGCCAAATACATAAGCACCCTATTCCAACTGCAATTGCAGAGCATGCCCTGATAAACCCAGAACAATATCATCAATACTATCAACAATCGGTTCAGAACCCTGATGAATTCTGGGGTGAACATGGCAAGATTATTGATTGGATTAAACCGTATAAAACGGTGAAGAATACTTCTTTCGACCCCGGTCATGTCAGTATCCGCTGGTTTGAAGATGGTACGTTGAACCTTGCAGCAAACTGCCTGGACCGCCATCTGGCTGAGCGCGGTGATCAAACTGCGATAATCTGGGAAGGCGATGATCCTAATCAGTCCAAAACCGTGACATACAAACAACTTCATCATGATGTGTGCCAGTTCGCTAATGTGCTGAAAAAGCTGGGCATCAAGAAAGGTGATGTTGTTGCTATCTATATGCCAATGGTGCCAGAAGCGGCCGTTGCAATGTTAGCTTGTGCCCGCATTGGTGCGGTTCACTCAGTGATTTTTGGCGGATTCTCACCGGATGCAGTCGCTGGCCGAATTATCGACTCTAACTCAAAACTGGTGATTACTGCCGATGAAGGCATCCGTGCTGGTCGCGCAATTCCACTGAAAAAAAATGTCGATGAAGCGCTAAAAAACCCGGCGATTACCAGCATCAAAAATGTTGTTGTATTCCAACGAACCGGCAATGCCAGTTATTGGAAAGATGGACGAGACCTGTGGTGGCATGACCTGATTAAAGATGCCTCGGCCGACTGCCCACCGGAAGAAATGAATGCGGAAGATCCACTGTTTATCCTTTATACATCCGGTTCTACCGGTAAACCGAAAGGGGTATTACATACCACCGGTGGTTATTTGGTTTATGCGGCGCTGACTTTTAAATATGTCTTTGACTACCACCCTGGCGATATCTACTGGTGTACTGCTGATGTGGGTTGGGTAACTGGCCACAGCTATTTACTGTATGGCCCACTGGCTTGCGGTGCCATTACCTTAATGTTTGAAGGTGTGCCGAACTATCCGGGCGTCAATCGTTTGGGCCAGGTCATTGATAAACATCAGGTCAATATTCTGTATACCGCCCCCACAGCCATCCGCGCCTTAATGGCCGAAGGTGACAAAGCCATCGAAGGCACGAAACGAACTTCGCTGCGTATCATGGGATCAGTTGGGGAGCCGATTAACCCAGAGGCATGGGAATGGTATTACAACAAAATCGGTAACAGCAAATGCCCGATAGTTGATACCTGGTGGCAGACTGAAACCGGTGGTTTCATGATAACGCCCCTCCCAGGGGCTACCGAATTAAAAGCAGGTTCTGCAACTCGCCCATTCTTTGGTGTTCAACCGGCACTGGTAGACAACCTGGGTAACCCGCAAGAAGGTGCCGCCGAAGGTAATTTGGTCATCACCGACTCGTGGCCCGGGCAAGCCCGCACCCTATTTGGCGATCATGACCGCTTCGAACAGACTTACTTCTCTACTTTTAAAGGCATGTATTTCAGTGGTGATGGCGCTCGCCGTGACGAAGATGGCTACTACTGGATAACAGGCCGGGTTGATGATGTGCTGAACGTATCAGGCCATCGTTTGGGTACTGCTGAAATTGAATCAGCGCTAGTTTCACACCCAAAAATTGCCGAAGCCGCTGTTGTTGGAGTTCCGCATAACATCAAAGGACAGGCTATCTATGCCTACATCACCCTGAATCACGGTGAAGAGCCCACGCCTGAGCTGTATACCGAGGTGCGCAATTGGGTACGTAAAGAGATTGGCCCAATCGCCACCCCCGATATCTTGCACTGGACCGATTCATTACCCAAAACACGTTCGGGCAAAATCATGCGCCGGATCCTACGCAAAATTGCCGCAGGTGATACCAGCAACTTAGGGGATACCTCAACACTCGCCGATCCGGGTGTCGTCGACAAATTACTGGAAGAAAAACAATCAATGCAAGCGCCATCGTAAATTATGCCGCCTCCGGGCGGCACCTTATTTAATGCCTCAAAGGAGAGACTCTGATGAATGACAACATTTATCAAGAGATTGAAAATAACCCGCGTTTCAAAGAGTTGGTGCAAAAGCGCAGTCACTTTGCCTGGCTACTGTCGCT
>NZ_JBLWEX010000278.1:0-30762 GCF_048323875.1 Yersinia sp. LJYL362 | reverse complement strand
GTGTTACCAGCACTCTTCTGCCGCCCATTCCACAAACAAAAAAGCCCTGACTTATGTCGGGGCTTATCATTTTTGAAGCCGGTTACGGTTCCGGCGTCAACACCTACCAATGTGCTGACCGCATACCGTTTAAATACAAAAGGCCCACCGAAGTGATCCTGATTAAATTAGTTATAAATTCCTATAGGTAATTACGAATCAGCTATTCCGGATAATTTTCATTTCAGCTTTTAGGTAAAGTCGCATGTTATCAAGGAATTCATTCAATGGTTTCTCAATGCCTGGTATTTGGTGTGCATTCATTGGTATTTCTTTACTAAAAGCCTCTCGAAGCGAGACTTCGCAAGCTTTTATATTAATTTCTACAATCTTAGCCTCTGGAAGATCTGTGTTGATTAAAAGGATTATTGAGTTAATAAATACATTGAGGTTTTTAGCTGCTTCAAAGCCTTCAACTAAATCTTGTCGATCATAAGTAGACCCAGACTCAATTAAAAATCTTCGCGTTGCAAGTAGTGATGCACATAGAGTTTCAATGCCCGCAGCATATTGTGCGCTAAAATCTCTAATTTTATTAATGCGCTCAACTACCTGAGCAAGTTCCATTTGAGACCTAAGTAACTCATTACTATTTTCAATAGCTTTCCAAGCGATTATGGCAGGGATTGCACCAGCTATTAGAGAACCCAAAATAGTTATAAAAGAGCTTTCCCATGAAAACTCCGAATCAATAATTATTTTAGGAATATTACTAATAGCAAGGTAACTATTTGGGATAATATATTCAGATATAAATGGAATTCCTTGCCATGCCATTGTGCTATTCCTATAGATATGAAAACCAAATCATAACCATGGTTTCAATTTATTAAAAGGCACTAAAGCGAATAAACCCCGCACAAAGGCGAGGTTTCTTTGACTGGATAAGCGCTACTGCACAACCAACTCTTATCACACTAGAACACTTTATGCGTAGCGCACTAATCCTTTTTTATCATTTTCATGAACATGTTGGATTTGGGTGTAAGGATCCATCTCAAGAACTGCGCCCGTCATTGCCAGGCAACCATCGATAAACCCCTCTGCGACCTGCATCTGCTGGCGAACACGGCCCTCAGATACCTTGTACTTCTTCGCTATCTGCCGCTTTGAAACGCCAAGTATGTAATGCAGGCATATCAGTGAGTATTCATGCGTCAAGCGCCGGGCCTTTAACTGACTTACTGCCGAATCTATGATTAGGCCATCATCATCACAGCAGGATTCTTGACGGCTTGAAGTGGCGGGTAATAACCCCTTAAATCCGGCGGCGATAGGTGAGTAATCAACACCAGAACTGTCACGCGCCCAAACGCCCCAGCGGGCCAAAACTAAAGAAATGTCTCTCATCATGACTCCTCTGTAACTGGTCCGCATACCGTTACATATGACATTAATACCCCACACTAATTTAGATCATCATAAAACTCATGACAAATCTAGGTATAATTAACCCAATTACAATACACACAATAACGACTAAAAAGTGTCTAATTATACTAGCACTCGAAAAATAAACAAAACCCTTACTTAAGGAAGCCATAAAAATGAATATAAAACTAACAAGGCAAACCCATAAGACAATAACGATAGAAATCGACGTGGCTACTGTCATTTCTTTTGAAAAAATATTTATACTTACCGATATAAATGAAAAGAATGAAGCAAATAAAGCTATTATTCCCAAGAATGAATTTCTTGATTCTTTTAGCTCACTTTGAAAATCTAGAACTTTGCTTTCTATGTTTATATTTTTTATTTGTAGATCTTTATAAAAAGCTTGAGCTTCAGCCATATTAGACTCAACTTTCAATGCATTTTTTTCATTTATCAGTGCTTTTTCTTTTATATTCTCAATTACTTTATCTAATATTTTTTGTTTATTCTGTAATTTTATTAACTCTTCATTTATTCGACTACGATCCTTATAATAACTTGATGTATTGAATCTATCATCAGGAACAGTACTACTTGCATCATCATAATCAACACTCACTTCACTTGAAGTATTTATAGAGTTTGCATACTCTTTAATTCTAGGCATATCCTCCACATCATGAATATTATTAACATTAGGAGTTGGCATAGGTGGATTACTAATATAGTCCTCACCTCCAGTTTCAAAATAACTATTAACATCATCCATAATTAACCCCCAAAATTCAAGACGCTATTTATTACATCATCGTTATTTTCTTGAACACAAATCTCCATGAAACGCTGAAAATCCGCTTCACTTGTTAATTTTTTAATTTTTAAATTGTTTATATCTTTCTTAATCATGAGAACCGATTTTCTGCTTTTTTTCTCCACTGCACTTTCTATATTTAATATAATATTTAACCCTTCATTATTATCCATGAAAGGAAAAAAACTACGAGTTTTCACTGCAATGGAACTCAATTCTTTATCAAAAACTGTATTGTTCGCGTTAAGTAACCCAGTTTTAATATCTCCAACTGGATTTTTTCTGAACTTCGCATAAGTAATAACCATCCCTGCATACTCTATGTTAACACCTACATTTTCCAGCGCTTCTTTGAAAATAAGTGAAATTTCTACAGCTTCCTCCATTGTGAATTCCTTTGACATCTCAGAATAGTCAATATATAAATCAGCCCGAACTAACGAGATCACGACTTTTATATTTCCGTCATTACCTTGCATATTTAAACGAGGTACTTGTGGTGGTGCATCATTTGGCATAAATGCAAAGGCACCATCTTGTTCTAAATCAAAACCTTTATCTCTTAATTTGGTTTTCAAACTATATGAAATTCCATCATAGTCTTTAGTTGGTTTCCCATCTAAAAAAAACGCCTGGTGATAATTTACTCTATCCATAATTCCCCCTTGATAATAATAGTAATTATAACAGTTTTAAAAAGAAAACTTCCACCATATAATTAGTTATAACCTACTAATTTGCTTAAATAGCACTTATTTACATTACAAAAATCTATAATACCCCTGAAATATTTATTTCAATGCACCTACCCCAATCGAGAGATCTAAAAATTTAAATAACAACACAACCTGGCTACCATGCTCCGCCTCCCACACATGCATATCAGCATGCAGCGCGTCATGACAGAGACGGCAAAGAGGAATAGTGAAAAGGTCATGTGCCTTAGTCCCCATGCCGCCCTGTCCATGCCCAATGATGTGATGAGGGTCATCAGCAGAACGACCACGACCACACCCGCAGCACTGTTGGGATTTAACCCATGTGAGCCACTTGCGACTTTCCCAACGCTGCCGCTTAGGGATGCGCATAAAGCTGGCTGGTGGCTCGGCATCAATTTTCAGCGCTAGCACCTTCTTAACCTGCTCAACTTTACTTTCAATGACTTGCGTCGGGTTTGGCGTCCAAGTGATATCACTCTCCCTAGTTGGCCCTGATTTCATCACTGCTGGTAGCATCCGCAAACTTGCTCGAGCAATTGAGTCGGGGAGCAAGTCGGAAACCTCATTGACGACAGCCCACCAACATAATTCCGGCATAGTGAGCTGGTGGCCCTCCGGAAGCCGAAAATGACTACATACTGTTGAAATTATCCAAGTGATGAGATTGCTGGTCGCCAGCTGATTCAATCGGGGGAGTGTATGCTCTCTCAACTTATTATCATGATGCCAACACAGGCGAATTGACCGCTGGCCATAACTCAATGTCGTGAGATTTTGAACGTGGGAATCATCCGGATCATGCCACTGGCACTCTTTCAGCCGTTCCACCCATGCCTCAAGCACGCGTGGGCCACCAGCAGCATTGATAACCCGCTCATGTTCAAAGAAAGGTAACAGTCGCGGATCATTGGCTAGCTGTTGATTGGCGACCGGCAACGCGCCAGCAGGCAGCAATTTAAACTCATCCGGCTCAGTGGCCACCAGCAAGCGGCCTGACATATACGGCAATAAATCTGCACCTGGCTTCAATATCACCACGCCCAGCTCACGCTGAATAAACGGGGTTAATAGCGCCCTCATGCTGCATGACCTTTTTTAGCAAGGTACTCAGCCCACAGCCCACCAATCCACTTAACGCCTTTGGGGGTGAATCTGGCTTGGGTAAATGCGTGATTATTAACAGTGTTGGTACCGGTCTTAACTTCGAAGCGTTCCAAATCAATATGCTGCTGATACGGAGTTAGCCCACCGGCCAGACGGTACATGATGCGATTCTCAATCAGGAACAGCCGGAAGTCGGTTTCTCTGGCTTTCAGTAATTTGCACACATTACGGAATACCATAGAACCGGTGGCCTGAACGTAGCGATCGATAAACTCAGCCTTTGGTGCGGCAATCGAAAGCTGATTTTCAAGCTGCTGTTTTTCTTCTGCCAGATCGGCAGCAAGACGCAATGCTTCGGGGAGGGTTTGAGGGATTTGGTTCTTGTCTTCCAATTCTCGGAGACGACGAATCACCTTCATTCGAATTACCGCACTGTAACCCGCGAGTAAACACTCAACATGGTCACGGTCTAGTAAATATTCGGTCTGGGTGCGATTCATGCTGTCGAGATAGGTATGCGCAAATTTGCTCACATCTTCATTCAGCTGAGCCATCATGACTTCAATGTCCCGCTTTACGTCGGTATGGCGCTTACCAGTTAACTCTGCAACCTCACGGCTGCTCATGGTCACAACAGATTTAGATACGGGGGTGCCTACGACAGTTGTCATACGTTTGAACTCCACACATTAGTTTTAACCAGCCTCTCCAATCCAATGTCCGCACAACTGGAGAGGTGAATAACTGCACAATCACTGTACATCAATACACTATCAGCGAGGAACATTTTTATTCACCTCACTGATAAGTATCTCTATCTTCCCTCCCTTGACGATTGGCCCCCACTCAATCATTAGCTTTTTCACCTGGCTATCATCAGCCCATACACCCGCATGAGTCATGGCATCCAGTGGCGCTTTCAGGAAGTTATCCAGATCCCGTCGAACCAGATTAGGAGGGTAGAAAACGATAGCAACCGCAACCGGATCAGTGATGGTTTTCGGTACCCGCCGCAACTGCTCAAGAATGCAGGCCAAAGCCTCAGACCGGAACTGACGACCTTTGACGCTGATAAGATGGCGACCCGCTAACGGCCCCTTGCTCGGGGCGCGCCAGTAACTATTTACTGAGGGTGGAAATGGTAGGGTGAGTTTCATTCTGGTTCCTCTAACTCAATCAGGGCTAGTGATTTTGCATTCGGAGCCTGATCACCCCAGACGTCCCACCCCGGTGATGATGTTCGAGCAAATAGCTCTATACGCCGGGCATTATTGAATCGGCGCTCGATCTGCTCACGGAAGAAATGAGGCTTGCCAGAATGGATACCGGTATATTTCTCTTCATACACGGTGTATTGGTTTCTCTCGGTCTGGTTGCCGCAGACTTTGCCACGAGTAAACAACAATAAAAATTCAGCGTCATTCATTCCCCATGGACCAACAACACCGTGCCGGCTACCCGTATGTTTCTTCTTTTCCCAGACCTTATCGACTCGAATGAATTTAAACCCCCATGCAGCTCCGACAATCAACGCCTCTGATATCATGGCGCCCGTCACCCACATGAATAAGGCAGAATTTGGACTGGCTATCCCACGAACCTGCATTGCGCAAAGTTCTGTTACAGACATGGTGGAATATTTCAGACTTACACCACGATTTGGCTTGCTGCCATACTGCCAAGGCGGATCGGCATAAATAACATCGTATAGTGGTGGTGGCAGTGCAATGGCAATTCGCTGCCCGAGCCAATGCATGACATTGACAGCCATACTGTTTCCGATCGCCTTATATCTTGGCCCATCAGCAGAACTACGACGGGCCTCTTCTACTGTCATTTCAGGGAAATGATGACGGAGGTATAAATACTCATCTGCCCTTATTTTTTTGGTCTTCCCATGTGGAATGAGGGTGTAGTTATCAGGAATACCTTGCAGGCGCTCACACTCGACAACTGTCAGACGGCGAACATCAAAACCATCAATAATTGCCGGAGGTTGCCCACCATTATCATTACTTTCAGTGCTGTTTCCTGCCCGTAATGTCGGGGAAATATCAAACGAGATATCACCGCCTGAGTCTTTATAACTAAACGCATATAACGGGCTATGGGATAGAACAGCCGGAATATTGTTACACTGCAGTGCGCCACTGATCTCACAAAACCCAAGCGATGAAGATGTATTTCCTGATGCCTGCCAGTTGAAAGCAATAGCCAGATCCGTTGCATCTTTGTAATCGCGGGCCTTGCAGGTAGAAGCTGTTTCATCATCGGCATACTCACCCAATGCAGTCATTCTGAATGCCTTACTCAGAACTAAATGACCTGCACTTGCCTGGTTGTCATCTGCGCCACATGTTCCAACGCCATTTGCAGTAAGGGCGGCAACTGCTTTCCCCGTTTCTCTGATCGGCGCAATATCCCGGCGCAGGCTGTCGAACTCAAATAATACTTGTGCGGGATTAACGTCCTCTCGAGAACTTGCGACAACGAACACACGGCGGCGGCGTTGGGCCACTCCGAAATATTGGGCGTCTTTGATGATCCACGCGATTGCTCTTTTGGGTCCAGACACATAACCAGCGTTCGTCCATTTTTCCCCTGATGGGACAAGCGGCTCATCTTCTCCGGCAAGTGCTGCAAGGAAACACCCAAATGCATTGTCTTTGCTACTGAGGACGCCCGGCACGTTTTCCCAGACGATGATGGATTCTTTTTCGCCACGTTCGCGGCGCGTTTCGTCGATTGCATCGGCTAATTCCACATATGAAAGAGTTAACTGGCCTCGGGCATCTGCCAGACCATTACGCAGGCCAGCAACGCTGAACGCCTGACAAGGGGTGCCACCGACAAGGATGTCTGGGGCTTCTACACTTCCGGAGCGTACTAACTCGGCAATCTTTGTCATGTCGCCAAGATTGGTAACTGTTGGCCAGCGATACGCCAGAACTGCTGATGGGAATGGTTCTATTTCACTAAACCACGCAGCTGACCAGCCAAGAGATTCCCATGCGAGACTTGCAGCTTCGATACCGCTGCATACAGAGCCATATCTCATGATGCAAGCCCCCGAAGTTCGTTCTCACTAACCAGATCAAGTGACTTAGCCCAGATACCGTTCCATTCAATTCTTGCTGAGGTTTCATTCATTCGCCCAAGACCGCCAGCCAATGAAAGAGCCGTTTTCTCCACACTATTTTGTGCCTTGCCATGACGTAAAATCAGGCGGTCAAATGCCTCTTGTCTCGCCACTGTGTCCATCTTTGGCACTTTCGGTAAGTCGTCGGCCCGAACTTCTTTGACGGCCAGATAGCATTTTTCAGTGATCAGATAATCAAAGTTCTTACGACGCCACGTCTTACCCGAGGATGTATCAGGGCGATCTTCCAGCATCCAGCGGCATTTTTTGGAGATATAACGCAGATAAGCCACCCACTTCATCAGATTTAAATCGTATTTCTTCCACAGGTTGCGCATCTTGGTTTGGCGGTCTTTTGTCATATCCAGCACTTTGGGCATTTCGGGTAAAATATCGTGGTAGTGTGCCAATGCCGTTTCATAGCAAATTCTCAAAGAATCAACTGGCTGCGGGTCGGTTGCCGTAGGCGACTGACCAATAGTCTTTGTATTTGATGGTTCTTGTTTTGAATTTACTGACGGATCGCCCCCAGATTCTGACGGGTCAAAAGTGCCATTTCTGCCAGATTCCGACCCGTCGAATTTTGAGCCATCAGATTTTGACCCGTCAGATTTTGAGGTGTCGGATTCTGACGCATGAGCAGCAGCCTTAAGTTTGACGACATTCAGCTGATAAACATTACTGGCATTTCGATTACCGGCGCGGCGGGCTTTCTTGCTTAACCAGCCATCAGTTTCCAATTCGGTCAATGCAGTACGAACGGTGCTCTCGCCTGCCCCTATCTGCCGAGCAATCGTCGTCACTGACGGCCAGCACACGCCCTCATCATTAGAGAAATCAGCAAGACGGGCCATGATTGCCACCTTCGATATTTTCATACCCGCAGCCGCACAGCCGTCCCATACATAACTGGATAGCTTTACGCTCATACAACCGCCTTATATTCTTTCCTGAAACGTCGGATGGGTATTGAACAGTCATGCTCATAGTCATCACGACGAAAAATGACTTGCCCGGTTGCGCTGTCGTAGCCAATAACGTGAACGCGAATACCGCGCTTATCGTTGTAATACCGATCCAGCAATTGGATGGGGTTAGTCGAGGTCGTGCCGGGATTCGTCATACGCGCCCCCACTTGCGGCAGATCACACCCACAATTCCATGCGCCCTGCTGTGGTTGCACGGTTTCCACTGGCCCCTTATCATTCGTTCATACCGGAACGGGCTGACACAAACGCAACGCAGTTGCGGAATAGAACGTTTAGCCGCTACAATGTTCATGCGTTAATTACTCCACACGTTTAGTTAATGCACCCGACGCCTCAGTGCCGCACACTGGGGCGTCACCCCATAACATCACCGATATCGCAATAATCTCTGCAATAATTGACTGCGCTTTATACCCCTTAGCTTTCAGCCGCTTAGTCTCATCACGATCTAACACGCCATCAGCGGTAAACTCATTGTGCGCACGACCAAAATCACCCAAAGCCACCAGCAGATCGTTAAATTTGATCAGTAGCTCGTCGTTGCCAATGTCATTCACTTCCGGCAGCTTTACGAACACCCCACCAGCGCGCTTGCACATGGCTTCGGTAATGTCGGAACGGCCAGAGATTGATTCCATCTCTATCGCCATCCCCAGCGGCACTACCTGCCCCGCTAACTGACGAACGCGGTTACGCAGTGCATTCTCGGTACCGGACAGCGGACATAACTGTTTAGCCATCGCGTCATACTTGCCCGGCGTCTGAGTGATCAGCTGGTGTATCGCGTCGCTAATATCCGGCTGAGTTGGAAAGTCTTTGTTATCCACAATGTTTCTCTCTCTTTGGTGGTGATGCCGATTAAATAAATTGGTTAAGCTGCACCCGTCTGCGGCATACCATCACGAGGATTTGGATAGATATCTGGGCGCAATTCATGAGGGGTTACTGCCCATTTCCCCATGGCGCAGAGTTGGATTACCCGGTCAGCAGGTACTTGGTTATTGATAATCCAATTAGCGACAGACTGAACAGACTTGAACTCGAAAGCCCGAGAGACGCGGGACAATGAGCCAACAGCTCTAATTGCCCGGTCAGTGATGTTTTTGCATTTACTGGACATTATGCCCTCCTATAGTTTTCACAAAAGGGATAATGCTACTTAAAGTAGCTTAAATCAACAACCAAAAATAGAAATGACTAATATTAGTAGTGGTTGTAATCTTCTACTCATGGTAGAAAATGAAACTAAATATGATGATTTTGCGGCACGTCTGAACTCACTGATGAGCAAGCATGAAATCAGCGTCAGTAGCCTGGCAAAGCTAAGTGGTGTCTCTTATGAGATGGCGCGGCGTTATACCTTGGGTACCGCAAAACCACGAGATGAGAAGATGTTGAAGATAGCGGATCACTTGAACGTCTCTCCCGCGTTCCTCGATTATGGAACCATCACAGGGGAAGATGCAGGATCTGACTCGAAAGTTGTAAAACTAAGGCAACTTGAAGTTTTCGCCTCAGCTGGTCATGGCTATATCAACAATGAATTTCCCGCAGTTATAAGCTCCATTGAAATACCTAAAGATAAAATCTATGAACTATTTGGGCGTAAGTCATTGGATGGAATACATTTAATGAATGTTGATGGTGATAGTATGATGCCAACTCTTCACCCACGTGATTTACTGTTTATTGACACAAAAATAGATCACTTCAATGGTGATGGTGTTTATGTATTCAATTTCGAAGACTCAACATTCGTCAAGCGACTGCAAAAGGTGAAAGGAAGACGATTATCAGTTCTTTCTGATAACGACAAATACCCACCTTTTTTCATTGAAGCCAATGAAATGAATGAACTTTATTTTTTCGGTAAACTTATAAAACACTTACCCCTCAAGTTTAACGACTTCTCTTAGAATTCCCTCCCTTTCAAATAAACACCGGCTAATGCCGGTTTTTTTATGCCTAAAAATCAGGTAGTAAGCATATTTACATCGATAACTTTCATTTTTTCTACTTTTTGTAGTTGATTTTAACTACTTTAAGTAGCATGATTTAATCCATCAACAGCAGATGATTCGCTTAGCAGGGTTAACAGTGTGGAGTAACAGGCATGAAAGGCTACAGATACCAAGGCGACACCGCAGGAATAACCATCGGCAAAATGCGCGTCTTGATGTGCCTCGAAGGTGAAGAACAAGCAGTGCGGGAAGCCGCGGTTAAGTTCGACAAAATCTTCTCACCAGCTGGTTACGAACAAAGTGATAAGCCCGGTGAATTGACCATCTTCTATGTGCCGTTCGTGAAGTATGAAGCTGAATTTATCAAAATGGCTAATAAGGAATAACAATGCGGGGTATGGGTAATGGGAATAGTTTCAGCAAATAACAGCTTTGAAGAAGGGATGAATGCCCTATTTGGTGGCGCGGTGAACAAGCATTTTGCTAATCACTTAGTTGAGATTTTTCAACCGACAATATCTCACGTTGTGGCAGAAATGGTGATTGCTGGAAAAAATAAAACAGCAGTGAATGAAGCAGCAAGGGTCACTGCTGAAGCGTTGGTGGTCGGTATGAGGGCGGTTCTGAGCAATGCTAGCTTGACCCCAGAGAGCGACCAGCCTCAGCCAGTAACTCTGACGGTGACATCTCCAGAAGGTCTGCAAACACCGCGCTAAAGTGCCTTACAGCAACTAGGAACTCAGCTGGTGAATACTCTTTATTTTGCGTACGGATGTATTCAAATGCCATTTGCTTAGCAGTATCAATAGGTTTCATTTAAGTCCCTTCTTGGTTGTGTGAGAACTCCCAAGATACCACCGCCGCCTGAGGTGGAGAAGTAACCAGGCTCACAATCGCATGAGCATTTGTTAAGTGCTCAGCCGATTGTGATTTGCCAAAGAGCTAGCCTGTGCAATTGCAGCAGCCGGAAATCACAACCTTGTTCCATTGCTGTGCTGTGTCTTTAGCGGCTGCGCCTGCCAACACCAGATTAGGCCAGCCGCTCTTTTTACACACAGAGAAGTGCTCCGGGCGGGTTATCCCTTTAAACCCGTACAGTATAAAGCCCCCGGTTCGGAGTACTTCTCTGTGTGTGGAGTAAACAACGCAGTGCAAACTGCATTACTGAGGATCACCCCAATGAGTGAAGAAAGAAAAACCGTGGTACCGGAATTTCTTGGTGAACTGGATGCCGGTATTTTCGAAAATAAAATATCTGCTGCTTTAAATGCTGCCGCGCTAGGCGTTCTGAATAATGGCGGTAAAGGAAAGGTAACCATTGAGTTTGATTTATCTCGTATGAGTAATTCAATGGAAGAAAAGCGCGTTATGATCTCCCATAAGCTTAAATTCACCACCCCAACGCCACGCGGTAAATCCTCCGAAGAAGATACAACCGAAACGCCTATGTATGTTGGCAAAGGCGGTAAGCTGGCAATTATGCAGGAAGATCAGGGCCAGTTATTCACAATTAAGGGCGAGACTGACGGAAAACTAAAGACCGTTAATTAATTTATTCGCCATCACCAAATTATATTTATTAAGGACTTTGTATGTCTCAACAATTAGATTCGTCAGCCATCACCGAAATTCGCGATATGGTTTTAACTTCAATTATTGAAAAACAATTATCCAGCACGGCTTGCGATACCATTGCATTACCTGCTGGTGTTTCTGTAAAAAGCCTTGAGCAATTCCAATTTGAGCGTTACCGCTTCCGTGGCGCGATGGAAACTAGCAACATTGATGAGTATGTAAAATATTCATCTGGTTATGCGGGTGACGGTGTTCGCTGCTTTATTGATGCCGATGAAATGCGCGCGCAAACTATCTTCAATATTGGCACTCTGCTAAATCCAGGGCATGCCGATAACACCGCCAGCTTATCACTCAAGAAAACAGCACCATTCCGCGAACTACTTAATATTGATGGTCGCAAACAGACGCAAAAAGAACTAGCTGAATGGCTGGAAGATTACCGTGAGTTCTTGCTGGCCTTTGATGCTGATGGTGTGGTGCTGGATATAAAGAAAGCCGTTGGTGCAGTACGCCGCATTACCATCGAACAAACCAGCTCTGCCGATCATGAAGACCAAGACTTCAGCGCTAAACGATCTGTAATGGAAAGTGTTGAAGCCAAAAGCAAAGATGTTATGCCAGCGGCATTTGAATTTAAATGTGTTCCCTATGAGGGATTAGGCGAACGTCGATTTAAATTGCGCTATAGCATTCTCACCGGCGGCAATGTTCCCGTTTTAGTATTGCGCATTGTTCAACTGGAAGCGGAAGAAGAAAAGATTGCCGTAGAATTTTTGGAGCTACTTACCGATAAATTTAAAGATGTCGAAGTTGAAACCTTTATCGGTAAATTTAAAGCGTAATTAATTAAACCTTAACCTATTAGTATCACTTCAAATATCCCAGCGATGGGGTATTTGGCGGGGTATTACCTAAAAACCGTGTGGAGTATATTTATGACTTGTATTACTACTTATTCAGGGCTGACGTTCGATTATTTGAAACCAGTCGCTAGCAGTATTTGTATTGAAGATATCGCTCAGGCGTTATCACATGAATGCCGTTTTGCTGGTCACCTGCCTAATTTCTATAGTGTGGCCCAACATTGCTTGTTAATAAGCACGATTGTGCCAGAAGAATTTGCCCTTGAAGCCTTACTGCATGATGCAACCGAAGCGTATTGCAAAGATATCCCCTCACCTCTTAAACGCCTACTGCCTGATTACCAGGCTATTGAGCAGCAGGTCGATACCGTCATTCGTGAAACCTTTGGGTTGCCTGCCGAAATATCCGCAATCGTCCACTACTGCGATCTGGTGATGCTGACCACCGAGCGCCAAGAGTTAGACATCGATGATGGTAAAGAGTGGCCCATGCTGGCAGGTATTCCACCGGCAGAAATGGCAATAGTGCCAATGTCATCACGGGATGCGCGGATCGCTTTCTTGGCTCGATTCCATGAGCTGGCCGGGGCCACCCAATCATGATGTACGGCCTGTTTTTGCTCGTCTGCTACACCTTCCAGCCGTGCCAGTACGAGCCACAAGGCTATGTCTATCCGGATGATAAGAACTGTATAGCCGACATCCAACAGCAAGGTTTGCCACCTGAATATGAATGCCTGCCAGTTGATGGCGTTCTCTATGCGAGGAAACAGTGATGATTAAGACAATTACAGCGGCACCAGTTGAGCGTGATAACTGTGGGTTCTGGACTCACCCTGATTACTTTGAGCCAGCAAATGGAAATGAATTTGGGGTTGAAGGCGAATTTGCCGCGTGGAAAGCACTTAACCGTGTAACTGGCGCTATAGGTTGGATGGAAAACGAAGAAAATGCAGAAGAGTTGCTAGCGGCATTCGATTCCGCTGGCTGTGATGTCAGTTTGTGGCAACCCACTCCACCAGCGGGTGATGGTTGGTTTATGGCTTCAATACATGACACAGAAGACGGTCCGGTTTGCTACTGGTTGCGTCCTATTGAATGCGATCCGGAGGTGTTAGCTTCCCACCGAGAGCGCAGCCATATTGAAGCATTAAAAACGATGCTTATTGATAAGCACCAGGCAGCAGTAACAGCAGCGCATGAATATTTTGCGGCATGTGATGTTGGCGAAGAAAGACTTTTTGCCGCGGCAATTTTTGAACGTCTGCGTGTGGCGATAAGGGGATAATCATGCCCGAGAAAATTCAATACATCTGCCGTAGTGAAGGTTGGGTATTTCCTGATAATGCTGAAGATATTGATCCTGCTTATAGCAGTGATGGTGGTTACGAGTTTTTAGCCGGGATCGCCGCCGAAGATTTCTGGGAGCGCTTCGATGGCTGGGAATCAAACTGGCCACTCAGCTTTGAGATTTTCATTGATGGGGTTAGCGTTGGGCATTTCTCTGTAGATATGGAACAACAACCTACATTTTCAGCAACAAAAATTGCAGGAGTAGCAGTTGATGAATAAAACCATCCTCGATATGTGCTGTGGCTCCCGCATGTTCTGGTTCGACCGTGCCGATCCGCGCGCTGTATTCGTCGATATCCGTGCCGAGAGCCACATCCTATGTGATGGCCGAAAGCTGGAGATAGCACCAGACCTAATTGCTGACTTTCGCCAGTTGCCATTTGCGGATAATACTTTCCAGATCGTCGTATTCGACCCACCTCACCTTACCCGTTGTGGCCCAGAGGGCTGGCAGGGGAAGAAATACGGCATTCTAAGTAAGTCATGGAAAGACGACCTAACCAAAGGTTTTGCTGAGGCCTTCCGTGTACTTCGGGCCGGTGGGGTGCTGATATTCAAATGGAATGAATTGCATATCCCTACCCGAAATATTATCAAACTGTCGCCGGTACCGCCCATATTTGGACACCCATCAGGCAAACGGGCCAATACCAACTGGGTATGCTTTCAAAAACCAGGTGAAAATTTGATAGCCCAACTGGAAGCGGCACAGAAAGAGCTTTTTGACCTTCATAATCAGGAATTCCAGCAACGTTTAGCGAATGCAGAACATCAGCTTTATATGAAGGATTTAGCAATACATAACATCAAGGCTAGTCGAAAAGCTCAGTTCAGGAAGCGCTTGGCAGCAGAAGCCGAGTTATCAGCGGCAAACGAGAAGCTGAGTAAGCCTTGGCGATCATTTGTCACCAATGATGATGTTTCCGCACTCAATCGCTTTGCTGAATGTTGTGACGATCCCGAATCTGGAGGTCATGACTTAGATAAAGAACAGGTTGAGCGGCTAGTGAGTATCGGTGCGCTGCGCAAAACCAAACGCAACTACTGTGAAACTACTGACTTTGGTGATTTTGTTATTTCAGTCGGTTTCACGGTGGAGGGGAATGCAGATGCTGAGTAAGCCAGTAGTAAGAACTACGACCAATGCGAGGGTTTCACTCACTATTGAGCTTAGCAACCTTGGCTCATGGGGACCTGATTGCCAGATTGATCAGGTTTATCGCCAGGCTGTTGTAGCAGCCGAAGGCAAGATTAATAAACTCTTTTCTGGTGATAGGGATGTCAGAGTGATCGGTCTTGTGCAGGTGCAAGCAATTACCACTGATGTGGAACGTAAAAAATAAACAAAATAAATGAACAATAATATATATTTTAATCAAGTAATTAACTAAATAATCAGCTGCCAAATGGCGGTACCATAAACAAATTAATTGAACATGAGATAAGGGAAATAAATGAATAACTTAATGGTCGATCTGGAAACTATGGGTAACAAACCGGATGCGCCTATCGTCGCTATCGGTGCCGTATTCTTTGAACCGGCGACAGGTGAGATTGGCCCGTTGTTCTATACCGCAGTAAGCCTTGAAAGTGAAGTTGCTCTCTGTGCGGTACCGGATGCCAGTACCATTCTGTGGTGGTTAGCTCAAAGCAGTGAGGCCAGATCTGCAATTACCGATAATCCGACTCCTATCGATGTTGCACTTCGTGGGTTAAATGATTTTTCGGCGGAGGTGTCGGGTAACTCCCGCCGGATCTACGTATGGGGCAATGGTGCTGCATTCGATAACGTTATTCTTCGTGCGGCCTATGAGCGCTGCCAGTTACAACCATGCTGGAGCTGGTTTAACGATCTGGACGTGAGAACAATGGTGTCACTGGGGCGGGCTATAGGCTTCGATCCAAAGCGAGATATGCCATTTGATGGAGAACGGCACAATGCTTTAGCTGATGCCATTCACCAGGCTAAATACGTCTCTGCTATTTATCAGCGTTTGATTCCAGCCACCAGCAACGATATTGAATAAATTTGTCACGGCCTGTGTGCGGCGGGCCTTTAAATAAACAGTGTGGAGGTTCGTATGATTAGTCTCGATTGCATCCCCATCAGTGCGTATTGCATTACCACAGGGGAAACGGTTGAAGCCATCAATAAGCGGGTTCAGCGTGGAGTATGGCGTGAGGGCAAGCAGGTTTTAAAAGTTGATGGTGTTAAAGAACGTTGGATTGATCTTACGGAGGTTTCAAAGTGGGCGAGAGGGGATCGGCAAAGCTCCCAAGGGGCATAACTGTTCGCAGCCATAAAGCTGGGCAGACAATCAATATCACCTTCACATATAAAGGGGTTAAATGCCGTGAACCCCTTTCTAACATCGAAGTGACACCCAAAAATATCAAATATGCTGAAAGGCTATTGGGTGAGATCCACAATAGAATAGAACGAGGCACCTTTAATTATGCTGATCAATTTCCTCGGTCAGTGCGATTGAAGGTATTCGGTAATAACCAAAGTTCGAAGCACATCAAAAAATATCTGGATGAATACATTTCAATTTGTGAAAGCCGTAAATTATCACTAGGTACTATCGCCGGCTATAAAAAGTGCATGAGCGCCCTATCCAATTTACATGAAGTTAATGTCTCAGACCTTACGCCCGCGATGGTTAAAAATTGGATACAAGGCCAGAAGGTAGCGCTGAAAACTATCCGCAATAGATTATCATTCTTAGGCTCCGCGATAGATGAAGCAGTAACTGATGGCTTGCTGTCGGCTAACCCTGTTTCTCTTGTGTCGGCATCCCGGTACCAAGGTGAAGATGTCCGATCAGAAAGTGAATATGTGGTTGATCCGCTTTCACCTGATGAAGCGAAAGCCATTCTATCCACGGCGATGAATGCTCAATGGGAAAACCTTTTTAGATTTGCTTTGCATACTGGAATGAGAAGTTCAGAACTATGCGCGATAAGGTGGCAAGATCTCGATCTCATCGGCAATACCGCCCATGTAATAATGGCCAGCGTTGAAGGGGTAATTAAGGGAACGAAGACTAAGGCGGGGCGAAGAAAAATAGAATTAGATTCTGATGCATTATTAGCTATCAAAAATCAAAAACCATTTACATTTATGCTCAACGAGTATGTTTTTCATGATCCGAAAACGAATGAGGCTTGGGCTGGTGCTGATGCGATCAGAAAAAAAGCATGGATACCAACCTTAAAAAAGGCTGGCGTCCGGTACCGGAATCCCTATCAGACCAGACATACATTTGCCACGATGCATATTAGCCAGGGCGCGAATTTATTCTGGTTAGCAGGACAAATGGGCCACAAGGGGCCGGAGATGCTTTTCAGGCATTACGGTTCGTTCCTGAAGGAATACAGTGGGATGACTGAGGAAGTACACCAAAGGAGCCGCACAGGATACGCGCCAGGAAAATAATAAAAATAAACATTCCATAACAATAAGTTAGGGAATTACGGACGCGGGTTCAAATCCCCCCAGCTCCACCAAATGTTAAACCGGTTATTACCAGATAAGTCCGGTTAAGTACGAAGAGCCCGCATCCCACCTAGGTTTGCGGGCTTTTTTGTGTCTGTAGTAGTCCAAGGATATCCGCCTGAAGCCAGAGACAATTGGTATACAAATTGGTATACGCTAAGATAGATACCAATGGACGTATACCAATTAAGGGAAGAACCATACATGGCAAGGACAACACGCCCCCTCACCCACACCGAAGTACAAAAAGCAAAAGCCACCGACAAAGACCTAACTCTCCATGATGGTGATGGCTTATTTTTGTTAGTCAAAACTACTGGCAAGAAAATCTGGCGTTTCCGCTATCAACTTCCCAACAGTAGTAAACGCACTATGGTAAGCCTCGGCGCGTACCCTGCACTCTCTTTAGCTGATGCCAGAGAGGCACGAACAGAGAAACTGGCAATGTTAGTGCGAGGGGTTGATCCGCAAGCAAGAGCTGATGAGGAAGCCGAAAAACTCCAGATAGCTGAAGAGAGTATTTTCGTAAACGTCGCCCGCAAATGGTTTGAGTTGAAAGAAAGCCACGTTAGTGCCGCCCATGCAAAAGATATTTGGCGTTCTATCGAAAAAGATATCTTACCCAGCATAGAGAATGTCCCCGTTCAAGAACTCAAAGCTCGCGCCCTGATTCAGGTATTAGAACCCATCAAAGCACGCGGAGCATTAGAAACAGTCCGGCGGTTGGTACAACGTATTAACGAGATAATGATCTATGCAGTCAACGTAGGTTTGATTGATGCCAACCCAGCATCTGGTATTGGCAATGCTTTTGAAAGGCCTAAAAAGCAGCATATGCCCACCATACGCCCCGAAGAATTGCCTAAACTTATGCGCACCATTTCCATGAGCAATCTGTCGATACCAACTCGCTGCTTACTTGAATGGCAATTATTGACACTGATACGCCCTGCTGAAGCTTCTTCAACAGCCTGGTCAGAGATCGATATTGAGAATAAGCAGTGGTGTATACCGGCAGAACGTATGAAAGCAAAACGTGATCATATCGTTCCTTTGTCGCAGCAGGCTCTAGAGCTGCTGGAAATCATGCGTCCAATCAGTGGCAATCGTCAGTACGTATTCCCCAGCCGCAACGATCCGAAAAAGCCAATGAACAGCCAAACAGCAAACGCAGCTTTGAAACGTATTGGTTATGGTGGAAAATTAGTCGCACATGGGCTACGTTCAATTGCCAGTACAGCAATGAATGAGGCTGGGTTTAATGCTGATGTGATTGAGGCTGCACTTGCACATAGCGATAAAAATGAGGTTAGAAAGGCATACAACCGCTCAACATACTTAGTAAAAAGAATAGAACTAATGAGTTGGTGGGGAAGTAAAGTTTATTCTATAACATAACAAGGAAGGAAGTGTAATGAGCAAATATGAGAAGATTGACTTAGCGTATAGCTTCCTAATTGATAAAGAGACTCAAGGCGAAACATTCAAACTTCATGAACTATCAGAAGCAAGTACTTGGTCAATAAAAACATGCACTACACATATTTCAAAAAAACTTATTAGTTACTTTCAAAAGGAGGGAGCTGATTTCATAACGAATGGAATTTTATTTCTTAGTAAAAATGATTTTAGGTCATTGTTAAGCCAAACATCCTCACTTGCAAACAATTACTCTAGGAAAGGGATATTATTAACTAAATCAAAAGAGTTTGCATTGTTGGCCGTAACTGTTTATAACAATCCAACTATAAAATTTAAAACATACGGTTTTATCATTAATATGATAATTTCTTACACATCATTATTTCATGCTATCTTTGAAAAAAACGGCGTGGATTATTACCACAAGGATAGAGATGGGAATACTGTCTATATAGATGGCGAAGAAAAGGCATGGGAGTTAAAAGAATGCTTCGAAAAATACTGGCATGGCATTGAGTCACCGGTAAAGTCTAATTTATCGTTTCTTATTGGACTTCGTAATAAAATTGAACATAGATTCCTTCCAATTGTTGACTTAATGTGTAGTGGCGAATGCCAAGCAGCATTAATAAATTATGAAAATCTGTTAACAAAAGAATTTGGTGATAATCATGCTTTATTAGTTAATTTGGCTGTTACAATGCAATTAAGCCGTGCTTCGATGGAGGCTAAGGTTGAAGCATTGAAACAATTCCAATCTCAAAACTACATGATTATCAGGCAGTTTATGGAGAGTGAACGTCAAGCACTTAGCGCTGAAACGCTAGAAAGTCAAGAATATAGAATAAAGGCCTTTTTAATTCCAAAAATTGGTAACCATGCTGCCACCTCAGATATTTCAATTGAATTTGTTAATTTTAGGAAGTTAAGCGAAGAAGAGAAAACGCAATATGATCAAGGGATAGCTTTTATTAAAGAAGTCCAGTCACCATACATACATAAACCTTCGGACATTGTTTTAAAGGTTAAAGAATTACATCCTTTTTTTAACATGGCATTGCATACAAAATGTTGGAAGTTTTTTGAAGCACGACCAAGCATCTTAAACTCAACCTATAAGGGAGTCTATGCAGGGTTTGTTCTTGGATTCAATAATTACTTATACACTAGTGATTGGATAGATTTTTTAAACGTTGAACTATCAAACTTAGAACGTTTGCAAAATATTAGGGAAGTTTGATTTCTTGGAGAGATAATCAATGAAGAGCTATTTTTTATTGAATAAAGATTGGGGATTCACTCAAGCTATTGAAGAGATAAATAAACGTTATAGACCTGGTGGAATTAGCTCAGGATTAGCTAGAAATGTACAAATTGAAAACTGGGGAGTTCTTGTTGGAAGAACTAGAGCTTTAGCAGAAATAAACTTAGCTATCGAGGAAGAGGGTTCGAAAACTAAATTATGCAAAAAAATACAAATATCAAATTCATCTATGAATGATATTATCGCATTTTTTAAAGATCTCCCTGATGATAGTAATAAAAAAGAAATTCAGCAAGGAAAAGTATTATCAGGATATTTCCTTCTTAGTTTATACGGTAAAGGAGGAAATGCAGTAGTCTGGAAAGTTAGAACGAATGACAAAAAGACTCACATAATGAAAATTGCTCGCCGAGCACGAGGAATTTCACTTAGCAGATTTAATGATGAAATAGAAATCCTAAAAAAAATAAAAAATCTACAAAACCCATTAATTCAGGTAATACCATTAATTGATAGCTATACTAATTTAGGTGACGATGGTTTCCCTTGGTTTACAATGCCAGAAGCCATTCCTCTGGATAAATATATAACGGACAAGCAACCTACTCCATTAACGATTCTCAAAGGCATGTTGGAAGTATGCAGAACTTTAGAAATACTTCACAAGGAAAATATATTCCATAGAGACATTAAACCCGACAACATATTAATATATAAAGGAAAATGGTATTTAGGTGATTTTGGAATTGCAATATTTCCGAACAAACAAGAAATAACAAGAGAAGGGTGTAAATTCGGCTCATTACATTTTTATGCCCCAGAGATGCTTTCTACAGAGCCTTCAACATCTGGAGAGCATGCGGATATATTTAGTTTCGCTAAGACTCTATGGGTGTTACTGAGTGGACAGAAATACCCATTAGCCGGTGAGATGAGGCTGGACAGAACGGAAGCATTAGTATCAACATATTGCCAAATTAATAAAATAGAATTTATCGACGAGGTAATTTCGCATTGTACCAGCTTTACTCCCAGCCAACGTCCCAATATAAGTTCAGTGAAGCAGTGCATTGAAAAAGTATTGACTGACTAGGTAGTACACCCGCGCGCGCAATACTCCCTCACCTACGCACTCTGACTTTATCATGCACTTTTCATGCATGACATAGAGAGCTTACAAACCCTTGTCGCGCGGTGTTTCAGATGTTTTGATGCTGAGGCGTTGCATGCAAATTCATGCACTATATGCATGCAGTGCTCTTTTTGGCAGGCTAACCAGAGGGAAAATCCTCAAATGACACAGGTTAGAAAGGGATGTAGCCTCCCCTTCATTACTCTTCCTTATTACAGCTTCCAATAACTTGCAGCTATCTCATTCTTGCCGTAATTTCCCCCATGTAAACTCGCTGTCGATGACAGCCGCCAATGTTTCCAGTATCGGGATTGATACGAATGACCTGAGAGAAACGCCTTCGGGTGGTCATAAACCCAAAGTCATATGGAATGGAGTGTGGTCTGAGACTGACGCTTTTGAGCGACCACAACATGCTGTCTAAGCTTTAGAAAAACGTTATACCGTCATACATCCGTCAACCCTTGAGAATGGGTGTCACCCATGTTGGTGATTAGGGCTTACTTCTACTAACGAAATGGCTAATAAAGAGCATTTCCTGACCAACCGGTATTGCCTGTCGAGAATACTGTCATAGGTTATCAACCAAGCGAATAACTCGCCTCCGTAGAGCAATGGCCTTCCAAACCGTTGCTCTACAACTGATAGCGCTGTTATCTGCACACTTAACGCAAGATTGCATCACTGCATCTAAAGACTCCTTATGCCTCAATTTCTGGCGCGTATTACACGCCGCTGGCTGCGCTCTGCTATGCCGCAAGGCATCTGCTAGCGCTGGCCTTGCTGCGTGTGGCTCGTGGCGTCACTTTTACGAGTGAAAGTGACGCCATAGCACAACCCCGCCTCAGCCGTTGAGATAAACGACTTCACCAACGCGTCATGCATCTGACACCGCTTCAACACGTCAGATTGACCACTTTTACCGGAGTTTGAACCGATACCGAGGCAGGCCCACAGCCTGAGGGGATGACCTGCAATAGCAGGAGGCTGCACCGAGTGCATCACCTATACCCCGCAATACCTCAACTGCTGCCCGCTCTGGCGCACAGGTATCGTTCAAGGCAGATAACCTGCCATTCCCCATGCGCCAGAGAAATGCAGCTCGTTGACATTGTTTGGGAGAAGTTCGCCATGAGTAAGTTAAGCCGTGAGATAAAAATACTGGCTAAGCAAGCTGGGGGAAGCCATAAAACCGTTCATGACCGTATTCGAATTATGGACAGATTTAGCCGACATTTACTGGCCCTCAATATTCAGGTGCGTGATGTTAAACACCTGAAAGCAAAGCATGTTGAAAGTTATATTGCTGACCGTGTTTCACAGGGGATCGCCATTCGTTCTCTCCATAACGAAATGGCGGCATTGCGTACCGTTTTCCGATCCGCTGGCCGGGATAAAATCGTCTTGTCGGAGCGATTGACCAACAAAGCATTGGGATTAGGGGGAACCAGCCGCGCCGGCACCAAATTCGCCATCCCTGAGAAGGTCTATCAAACCGCCCTGCGCACCGCCCAGCAGCAGGACAAAGGATTCGCCTGCGCCCTGCAACTGGCCCGCTTGCTGGGGTTGCGTTCACAAGAGGCGGTGCAATGTGCCAACTCGCTGAAAACATGGCAAAAGGAGCTTGAGCAGAACCGCGCTACATTAACCGTGGTGTTTGGCACTAAGGGCGGCCGCTCACGCGAAACCCGTATTTTGGATCGTGAAGCGGTGAAACTGGCGGTCAAAGAAGCACAACAGGTTGCAGAAACACGCGGCGGCAAACTCATTGATAAACCTAACCTGAAAACCGCCATGAATTTCTGGCGATCCCATACCACCCGCCTGGGGCTAACCGGACACTACTCCCCCCACAGTCTGCGCTATGCCTGGGCGCAAGAGGCTATCAGTTATTACCTCGCCGCAGGATTTACCCGCATTGAAGCCAGAGCATTGACCTCAATGGATCTGGGTCATGGTGATGGCCGTGGCCGCTATGTTGAACGCGTTTATACCCGCAAGGAGGCGTAACCATGTCAGATATTAATTTGATCCGCTTACCTGAAGTGATTGAGAAAATACGACTGAAGAAATCATCAATTTATCATTTGATTAGCCTCAACCAATTCCCCCGCCCAATAAAGTTAGGGCCGCGTTCAGTTGCCTGGGTTGAGAGCGAAATCGACGAATGGGTCATTATCAGACTCAACCAACGCGAGGAGGGTCGCGACTAATGATTTTTTATTTTTTTCTGGCGGGCGCTTTGCAGTATAATCTCGGTGCTGCGGCAAAATCCGTAGCCGGAATTAGCGTTCCGAAAATCTTCTTGATACCTAGCCTCGTCATTCAGACATGGTTTTTTATAGGTATGGCTTGCGCGCACCCGTCAATGGTGGCCCAGGCGGGGGCTCCGAAAGGAGCGCCGGTTTCCAAGAAGTCCGGTAACGCTAACTCCGTCTGGGCTACCACCCAAGGGATTAGCGTCTCAGGTGGTAGTCATTACAACTACTTCTTGGAGGCAGCCCCATGGCTACTACCCTTCACTGTCTGTACCCGCAATACGTTCGTACCCATCCGGGGGTGCGCTATGCTTGACTCTCCCCCACTCACGCTTGAAGAAATTGTCGACCACTGTCATGCACTGGTACGGGCAATGCTCGAAATTACCGACCTGACAACCAAAGAACTGCTGCTGTTTATTCTGGCTGAACGGCTGGATTTGCTGCAACTGATGCTGGATGAAGCACCGCATGCAGAGGAGGCTAACCATGAGTAAGTTTGTTTCCAACATCGTGCGCGCATCACAACACCACTGGGGCAGCATACTGTCTTCGTTAGCCATCCCGATACCCGGCATCAACAAACACGGCCCTTGCCCGGTCTGCGGAGGTAAAGACCGTTTCCGTTTTGATGATAAAAAAGGGCGAGGAACGTGGTTCTGCAACTATTGCGGCCATGGCGATGGTCTGGATCTGGTCACTCTGGTACGACAATGTGATTTGATTCAGGCCGCCAGAGAAATCTCCCGCTTAACAGACTTAACCCCAACACCGCCCGCCAAAGAAAGAACTGAACCGCTCCCACACACCGACATCATACAAAGAGTCACCGCCCTGCTGGCAACCTGTACTAAGGGAACCAGTGATTACCTGTTGCATAAGGGCTTGGCACATCAGGGATTTTTAATGCCCACCAATAGCGCTAAAAATATTGGCGGGGTGCATTTTAATGTGGGCAGCATAGTGCTGCCATTGGTGGATTTGCGCGACAAAACTACCGGTGCGCTGTTAATCAACCCTAGGGGAGAAAAACGCTTACTGCCCGGCTCGCGGATTAAATCTTCATTTATCCCCATCACCCATCATGCTCTGTCACAAACAATCATCATTACTGAAGGTTTTGCCACCGGTCTGGTCATATCACGATTTGTTGCCGCCACGGTGGTGGCCGCTATCTCGGCCAATAATCTGACCCATGTTGCAGTGGCATTACGTGAACGTTATCCCGATGCGCAGATTATTCTCGCGGCGGATAACGACGTAACCGACTCTGACAACAATCCTGGCAAGCAACTGGCGGAACTCGCCGCACTCGCAGTCAATGGGCTGGTGACCCTGCCCCCCACCGGCGATAAGGCTGACTGGGATGATTATCGCCAGCAGGTCGGAACGGACACCGCACGTATCGAGTTTTTCCGCCAACTCTACAATCCCAAGGAATGGATATGAAAATGCCGCTCACTTTGATTGACAATGAACCGGTGCAATTTGCCACCAACCTGCCATTGCGCAAAGGTTCCGACGGTTATAACACCCCGCAGGATTACAATATCAAGGGCCATTTGCCAAGCAATACGCTGGCCAGCATTTATGGCCCCAGCGGCTCATATAAATCCTTTCTGGCTGTCTCATGGGCCTGCCATATCGCCACCGGTAAGCCGTGGGCCTCGCGCCGCGTGACGCAAGGCTCGGTGGTCTATATCGTTGGCGAAGGTGGCATTGGCGTGCCACGTCGTATTCGTGCATGGGAAATGGAGTTTAACGGTGGCACACCGATTGAATCGCTATACCGCATTGACTGCCCGGTCTTTCCCGCCAGCCCGGAGAGCGTCGAACAAGTGATTAAAGCCGCTCAGGACGTCACCGCACAAACCGGCTCACCGGTGCGCCTGATTGTGCTGGATACGCTGGCCCGCTGCTTTGGTGGCTCCGACGAGAACGCCGCCAAAGATATGGGTGCGTTTATTCAGGGCTGCGATTTTATCAAGGCAGAAACCGGCGCGACGGTGCTGGTAATCCATCATTCGGGCAAAGATTTGGATAAAGGCGCACGTGGCTCCAGTGCCTTTCGTGCGGCGTTAGATGTCGAGTTCAATGTCCGTCGTGAGGGCGAAGGCGGCGCACTGGTGCTGAGTTGCACCAAAATGAAGGATTCAGAAGAACCCAGCACCCGAGCCTATGACCTCTCGCCGCTCAATCTGTATATCGATAACGATGGCGAAGAAGTTAACTCATTGGTGCTGTGTGATCGGGGGCGTGAAGTCAGCGATGAAGACTCACCCTATGAGGCCGAACTTGCGGGTATTCAGCGCCTGACGGCCAATCATATCGCGCTGTGGCAATCTATCCGCTCCCGTACCGCCAGTGGCGAGGCCTGTACAAAATCGCTGGTGAGAGATGATATGCGCGGCATGGGTTTTGATGTTGCGAAAAAATTTACCCGCTGGCTCGACAAACTGGAAATTGATGGGTTGATTCATATTGACGGGGAGAATATCTGCCCCAATTCATTAAGCAATACAGCAAGAAACTAACCGGGGGATAAAGTGGGAACCAAGTGGGGGAACTGTGAATTTTTAACCAATTTAGCCTCGAATCCCCCACTTCCCACTTACCTATACACACTAAATGGGGGAAAGAGAGCAAACCCGCGCCATGACTGGGCTGAGAGCACAGAGCCAAAACCCAGGTGGGGGAACAAGTGGGAGTCAGTTAAGTGGGGGAAATGTGGGGGAAGGGTTATCGAAAAGACTTACTGAAAAATATGTTTCCAAGAGCAATTTAGATGCTACATAGATAATTATCTACTTGTTTATTTAATCGATATTAATGGGTTACCCATAGCCGTCATAACGCTACATAAAAGCATCTCAATAAATCCCCTATTGGATTCGCTTCTTGGCAATATCATAAGCTTTTTCATCTTCCCGTTTACCAACAGCAACGATCCAAATCACAATCTCCTCATCGATAACTTGGTAAATCAACCGAAAGCCAGATGCACGTAATTTTATTTTGAAACAGCCAGCCAGATCACCGTGCAAACGTGCTGACTCAATATAGGGATTTTCCTGTAATTTTCTTAGTTTCTTTTTAAATTGCTCTCGGATAGTTTTATCTAGTTTGTGCCATTCTTTTAATGCCCGTTCGTCAAAGTCGATATTAAAGGTCATCAATATTGACTCTGATACGCTTGGCAGGATTTTTCAAACGTTCACGGACAACAGCCAAAATATCAGCATCCTCATCTTGATTACTGACCATGACGGATACTTCTGAAAAAGGCAGTTTTTCGTTCTCTGCAACATAACGTAGGAACAGGCGTAGTGCATCAGAAGGCGAAAGATTCAGTTTTTCAAACGCCTGATATGCACTTTTCTTCAGTTCATCATCCACACGAATTTGGATAGTACTCATTTTAAAAATCTCCTGTAATGACATTTGTAATGCAGTATAGCGCATTACAAATGTAGTGCAATAGATGAGGCTACACCCAATATTGTTCATACTTATTACTCGGGCGATATCCGTGTGTTAAACATAATAGTGAACACCACACCTGTAACGCCTTTATAAACATTAATATATTATCATTCCGAAGAATCCTTTCCGCTGAAATGATAAGGCACCACATACCCATCGCGGCACCTATCCAAATAATCCGCCCACCATTGCACCATGAGTCTTCTTTCATCCATATGTTCGGCTTTGTGGATATAGGCCGCACGGACATTGTTACGTTCCTGATGGCTCATCTGCCGTTCTACTGCATCACGTGACCACATACCTGATTCAACCAAAGCACTACAGGCCATTGTTCTGAAGCCATGACCGCAAACTTCTGTTTTGGTGTCGTATCCCATACGGCGTAACGCATTATTAATGGTATTTTCACTCATGGGTCGGTTGGGATGGTGATCACCAGGAAACACCAGATTTTCATCTTGGGTTAATGTCTTAATTTTCTCAAGAACGGCAATAGTTTGCCTGGATAATGGCACCAAGTGAGGAGTTTTCATTTTTGAGCCTCGGTGCGAATACCTAACCTTATAGATAACTTCCCTCTCTGCCGGTAGTGTCCATAAGGCTCTTTCCAAATCGATTTCATCCCATCTGGCAAACCGCAGTTCACTTGAACGAATAAATACCAACAGACATAGCTTTACCGCCATCCGGGTCAATGGCCTGCCACAGTAGTAATCCATGCGTAATAACAACTCAGGGAGACGTTCTAGCGAGAGCGCCGCACGGTGAGTTGCCTTACGGGTAACTAAAGCACCTGCGAGGTCTTGTGCCGGGTTATATTCGATTAAACCGTTCTGGACAGCGTAGCGCATCACACAGGTAATCCGTTGTTGCAGTCGTGCAGCCACATCTAATTTTCCCGTCTGCTCAACCACTCTTAAAGGGGCAAGTAGATCACGGATTTTTAGCTCATCGATATTTCGCTGACCAATAGCAGGAAACAAATACATCTCGAAGTAACGCAGAACGCGCTCAGAATGCTGTGCAGACCATTTCTTGTTGCTGGCATGCCAGTCGCGTGCAACCAACTCAAAGGTATGCGTATTTTGTATAATATCTTTTTCTTGCTCACGCTTATTTGTCGGGCTAATGCCTTGCGCGATCAGTGCTTTCGCTTTATCACACTCAGCTCGAGCCTGCCCTAAGCTGATGGCAGGATAACCACCAAAAGCAATGCGGCTTTCCTTTCCATTAATGCGGAATTTAAGGTACCAGAGCTTAGTACCACGAGGTTGTATCTGTAGATAGAGTCCTTGAGCATCAGTGAGTTTATAAGTTTTATCGCGAGGTTTGGCATTTCGAATTGCGGCATCAGTCAGCGCCATTGGGGATCACATCCATATAGAACCCAGAAAGCGCTCACTATGCTATTGGAGTGTTATGGCTGTCAACGGGTGATAAAGGCAAAATTTAAACTGGCTTTCCTACAAAAACATTATGTTAATCAATGATATTACTGAAAACGATAGTGCCTAATTATCTCTGCACAAAGGACACCCCAAAAATGTCCTTTGTAAAGAGATACTCCCCGATGCTACAACCTACTCCGCTAAGATCTTCACAAAGGCTGATACCACCTATATCTGGCGCATATTTGGGGGTCACAAATTTTCCGAACCGAGCTGACCCCCATTTTGACCCCCAGTGATGATGGCTGCTAATGGACGTAGAAATACCAGAATGGAGAAGTGGCAAAAATAACCAGAATGTTAGATGCTGTTTTATATAGACTTTTACGGAAGATAATGGACTTTACTGAACGACAGGCAAAAAAAAGCCACCCTGCGGTGACTTGATTTTCATACTAATGGTGCCGAAGGCCGGAATCGAACCGGCATGCCTCGCGGCGGTTGATTTTGAATCAACTGCGTCTACCGATTTCGCCACTTCGGCACTGAAGTAGTATGCGGAGAACGAGGTGAATTATACCTACCCGAAGTCCGCATGCAACTGTTATCCCACCAAGTTTAGTCTAAGTGTTGAAAAAACCGCCATCAACGCCGTTTTAGCAGCAAATAAACACTGATTAGGAGGAAAAGTATACTCGGTAACAGCGCGCCAATGACCGGTGGGATGTTGTAAACCAAGCTAAGCGGGCCAAAAATCTGATCCAACACGTAGAAAACAAAACCAAAGAAGATACCGGTAACGACCCGAACCCCCATTGGTACACTGCGTAATGGGCCAAAAATGAATGACAACGCCATCAACATCATTACGGCAACGGAGAATGGCGCAAATATCTTGCCCCACATATTCAATTCATACCGGCTCGACTCCTGCCCGCTTTGTCGCAGATATTTGCTGTAATCGTGCAACCCGCTAATAGAGAGCGAATCTGGGTTCATGGCAACCACACCCAACTTCTCTGGCGTCAGGTTGGTCTTCCATTCACCGGTTAGTGTCTGCGAGCCAGTCACCTTATTTGGATTGCTTAAATCAGACTCATCAACCTGCGATAAACGCCATAGGTTGTCTTCAAAAGTTGCGGTGGCAGCATAGCGAACCGAGAGCAAGCGATCTTGTTGATCAAAATGATAAATATTCACCCCGGTCAGTTCTTTATCACCCGATACACGCTGGATATAAATAAAGTCAGAGCCGTCTTTTGCCCATAACCCAGATTGCGTTGACAACAACGAACCGCCATACATTTGCTGCGCACGGAAGTTGCGCGCCATCTGCTCGCCTTGCGGCGCAACCCACTCACCGATGGCCATGGTCAGCAACACAAGCGGAATAGCTGTTTTCATCACCGAGGCGGCAATTTGCATGCGGGTAAAGCCCGAAGCCTGCATTACCACCAGTTCACTGCGTGTAGCCAATGTACCCAGCCCCAGCAATGCACCCAGCAGCGCTGCCATCGGGAAGAAGATCTCGATATCTTTAGGAATGCTGAGCAAGGTGTACATGCCAGCAGATGCTGCTGAGTAATCGCCCTGCCCGACTTTACGTAACTGATCGACAAACTTGATAATGCCGGACAGCGATACCAGCATGAATAGCGTCATCAGGATGGTATTGAGGATAGTCCGTCCGATATAACGGTCTAATACACCAAACATCAGGCAGCACCTCTCAATCGAGCACGTAACTTACGAGCCGGCAGGCCATCCCACAGGTTCAATATCACCGCAAGAGCCAGATAAGCACCATTTACAGCCCACATCCAGATCGAGGGGTCCAGCTTGCCACTACTTGCATTAGAGCGCAGGGAGCTTTGTAACAGGAAGAAAATTAAATACAGTAACATAGCTGGCAACATACTCAGTACACGGCCCTGGCGCGGGTTAACCACACTGAGGGGCACCACCAACAGCGCCATGACGATAACCGACACAATCAGCGTTAGACGCCAATGAAACTCAGCGCGGGCATCGGGCTGATGCGAACGCCACAGCTGTTTCATGGTCATTTGGTCAGCCGCATTATTATTTTGTTGGACTTCCTGATGACCAATAATGGCCTGATAATCGACAAAATCAGTAATACGGAAGTCGCGCAACAATGCGGTGCCTTCATAGCGGGTACCTTTATTTAAGATAACCACTTGCGAACCATCAGGCCGTTCGGTCATGTAGCCACTGTCAGCTACAACAACGGAGGGGCGCTGATTACCGTTTGGCCGCAATTGTGCCAGAAATACACGGTTAAACTCTTTGCCCGTCACATTACCGATAAATAAGGCTGAATTGCCATCAGTTGAGGATTTAAACTGCCCACCAGCCA